>NZ_JAJJMP010000001.1:367500-582500 GCF_020905415.1 Myroides oncorhynchi
AAAGCGCCCTATTAAGACTCGCTTTCGCTACGGATCCATGACTTAATCACTTATCCTTGCCAGCAACGGTAACTCGTAGGCTCATTATGCAAAAGGCACGCCGTCACTTCACGTAGAAGCTCCGACCGCTTGTAGGCGTATGGTTTCAGGATCTATTTCACTCCGTTATTCACGGTTCTTTTCACCTTTCCCTCACGGTACTGGTTCACTATCGGTCTCTCAGGAGTATTTAGCCTTGGCGGATGGTCCCGCCGGATTCAATCAAGGTTTCACGTGCCCCGACCTACTCAGGATACCACTATTCTTATCTTCTCTTACTTATACGGGACTATCACCCTCTATGGTCTACCTTTCCAAGTAGTTCTAATTCAATCCGCAAGAAATATCGTGGTCCTACAACCCCAAAATTGCCGTAACAACTTTGGTTTGGGCTATTCCGCGTTCGCTCGCCACTACTTGCGGAATCACTTTTGTTTTCTTCTCCTCCGCCTACTTAGATGTTTCAGTTCAGCGGGTTCGCCTCCTTATTGGATACTATGTCTTCAACATAGTGGGTTGCCCCATTCGGATATCTACGGATCAATTCGTGTGTGCCGATCCCCGTAGCTTTTCGCAGCTTATCACGTCCTTCTTCGCCTCTGAGAGCCTAGGCATTCCCCATACGCCCTTATTTTGCTTATGTGCTTACAATTCTTTCGAATCGTACTTTCTATAAATTTTAATATATTTCTATATCTTGTTTGTATTCTTTTCTAACTTTATTTTGTTAGTTAAGTTATCAATATGTCAATGATCGTTTTGGCTTTTAAAGCCTAGTGGAGAATATCGGAGTCGAACCGATGACCTCCTGCGTGCAAGGCAGGCGCTCTAGCCAGCTGAGCTAATCCCCCGTTTTTTTCTATCGGTATCACTACCACAAAACGGTTAGCTAACCTCTAGTATTTCCTTTTAATACATAACCTTAAGTATTTAGTAGTCCCGGGCAGACTCGAACTGCCGACCCCTACATTATCAGTGTAGTACTCTAACCAGCTGAGCTACGAGACTCTATACTTATTGTTTGTATCTTTTTTTTGGTATTAACAGCGAGAGTAAAGTTATTATAATCCTAATTATTCTCTAGAAAGGAGGTGTTCCAGCCGCACCTTCCGGTACGGCTACCTTGTTACGACTTAGCCCTAGTTACCAGTTTTACCCTAGGCAGCTCCTTGCGGTCACCGACTTCAGGTACCCCCAGCTTCCATGGCTTGACGGGCGGTGTGTACAAGGCCCGGGAACGTATTCACCGGATCATGGCTGATATCCGATTACTAGCGATTCCAGCTTCACGGAGTCGAGTTGCAGACTCCGATCCGAACTGAGACAAGCTTTGGAGATTCGCATCCTGTTGCCAGGTAGCTGCTTTCTGTACTTGCCATTGTAGCACGTGTGTAGCCCAGGACGTAAGGGCCGTGATGATTTGACGTCATCCCCACCTTCCTCACGGTTTGCACCGGCAGTCTTGCTAGAGTCCCCGCCTTAACGCGCTGGTAACTAACAATAGGGGTTGCGCTCGTTATAGGACTTAACCTGACACCTCACGGCACGAGCTGACGACAACCATGCAGCACCTTGTAAATTGTCCGAAGAAAAATCTGTTTCCAAATCTGTCAATCTACATTTAAGCCCTGGTAAGGTTCCTCGCGTATCATCGAATTAAACCACATGCTCCACCGCTTGTGCGGGCCCCCGTCAATTCCTTTGAGTTTCATTCTTGCGAACGTACTCCCCAGGTGGGATACTTATCACTTTCGCTTAGCCACTCAGACCGAAATCCGAACAGCTAGTATCCATCGTTTACGGCGTGGACTACCAGGGTATCTAATCCTGTTCGCTACCCACGCTTTCGTTCATCAGCGTCAATAAATACGTAGTAACCTGCCTTCGCAATTGGTATTCCATGTAATATCTAAGCATTTCACCGCTACACTACATATTCTAGTTACTTCCATATTATTCAAGCTCTGCAGTATCAATGGCCGTGTCCTAGTTAAGCTAGGAAATTTCACCACTGACTTACAAAGCCGCCTACGAACCCTTTAAACCCAATAATTCCGGATAACGCTCGGATCCTCCGTATTACCGCGGCTGCTGGCACGGAGTTAGCCGATCCTTATTCTTACGGTACCGTCAAGTCTCTACTCGTAGAGAGGTTTCTTCCCGTACAAAAGCAGTTTACAATCCATAGGACCGTCATCCTGCACGCGGCATGGCTGGTTCAGAGTTGCCTCCATTGACCAATATTCCTCACTGCTGCCTCCCGTAGGAGTCTGGTCCGTGTCTCAGTACCAGTGTGGGGGATCTCCCTCTCAGGACCCCTAATCATCGTCGCCTTGGTATGCCGTTACCATACCAACTAGCTAATGATACGCATGCCCATCTTATACCGATAAATCTTTATTATTAATGTGATGCCACATCAATAAACCATGGAGCATTAATCCGAATTTCTTCGGGCTATTCCCCTGTATAAGGTAGGTTGCATACGCGTTACTCACCCGTGCGCCGGTCTCAAAGAAGCAAGCTCCTTCTACCCCTCGACTTGCATGTGTTAGGCCTGCCGCTAGCGTTCATCCTGAGCCAGGATCAAACTCTTCATCGTATATTTTTAATTTCGTAAATTAAAAACTATAATCCAAATCTTGCGATTTGCCTTACTCTCTTATTTGTATGCTGTCAATCCAATATGTCTATGAACGTATTCTTCTATCCTATCTCACTTCTGTTTCAAAGCGAGTGCAAAAGTAAAAAACTTATTTGAATTAGCAAAATTTATTTTGAGAAAATTTAACCCCTCTTTTTCACTAACCCCTCGTCTTTACTGAAGCGGACTGCAAAGATACTACCTTATTTTATTGTTATCCAAATTTATTTTTATAAATTTTTAAAACTATTTTTTAGTAATACTTGCTTCACTATTTTTATATGATCGTCTGCTTTTCGATCCCTAGTTACCGTAGTAACTACTTCTCTAATGCGGATGCAAAAGTAGCATCTTTTCCTTTACTTGCAAACTTTATATTGCCTTTTTTTGAAAGTATTTTATAACTCGCTATTATCCGACGTTTTAGCTAGTAAAGTTTTTTTTGCCTTTGGCAGGTTTCTCTTGTGGATGTGCTTCTGATAGGGGTTTTGATGTTGTAGTCTATATATTATAGTGTACTCTTATATATAGCGAGCTTGTTTTGGTTGCTTTCTATTATATCGCGTCCTGAGGCTGTAATACCTATTGTAGTTAAATATTGAGATTTTAAATTCTTTCTTATGTATGTCCGTTATTTGTCATAAGCTGTAATATTGGCAATAATAAGCCTATCAAAGAGCTTTTCACCAAAGTATCTTCTATTAAGTTTATAAACGAATTCATCTAAGTAAGCTTGAAGGTATTTTCGTTTAATTTTATGGTAATTTCCCAGTAGATTTCTTTTAGCATTACTGATAGCTATATGTACCCATTTTAGAGTCTCTTTTGTTGTTTGTTCTGATGATTTTTCAGTAATATGTATCTGAACAAAATCTGAAATATCTACATAAGAAGTACTCTTATCAGTTAAGACAATGCTACTTTCTTCAATATTTTTCCTGATCATTTCATTAACACTTTCAGCTTTATGATCTTCTAAAACAACAGCTTTAAAAAAGCGTACATGATTTTGTTTTTCACCTGTTTCTATGTTCTCTAAAACTGTACTTTCAGCCATAATAGCAACATTTTGAACACCTGTAGATCCTCGACCACTTTTAGTTTTAGATTTCTCTATTTCAGATGTTTCTACTTTAAAATATCCCTCATCCATCTCTAACATTCCCTCTAAAGTATACTTGCTATCTCTATTACCCATTGCCTTGCGAAGCTTATGTACCATTGCCCATACTGGCTCATATCTTTTTAGTCCTAATTGCTTTTGAATTTCTAAAGTTGAAAAGCCTTTTTTAGTCGCTGTCATTAAGAACATTGTCTTATACCATATCAAAAAAGATAGTTTTGAATGCTCCATAATTGTACCACTTTTTAAAGTCATACGAGAACGACATTTTTTACATTCATAACTCCATCTACTTTGAATCCAATAGTGGGCATCATGACCACATCTTTGACAAGTAACTCCTAACTTATCACGTTGCTCTTTAAAATGTAAACGGCAAGCTTCTTCACTTGTAAATTCAGCCGAAAAGGTAAAAAGGTTTAGCATGACTTTCTTATGTTTTAGACTACAAATATAGCATTATGTCGTTAAACGGAGATACATTTCTTTCTTTACTCTTATATATAGATAGAAATGCGAATACCTCTTATATAACGTGTTTTTGATTAATTGTACCTTACTTTCTTGTTTTGGGCTGTGTATATTCCTTATTATGTACGTTTATTGTGTTGTTTACAGCTACTTTTTTCTGTTAATCTCTTCTATTTTAACCTTCTACCTAGCTTTTGGACAAAAAGTGGTATAGTTTTTTTCGTTCTCATTATGTGTGTTTAAATTTACAACTAATTGTTTTTCAATTATTAATACATATTTCTACTATTTTCCTATAAATTGCCTAATACCTCCTAAGCCCAACAAACATCTACCTCTATACCATCCCCTTCAACATTACCACAAGATTGCTCTGCTAGAAGAGCCTTTTATTGAAAAACTCTTGAAGAAGTGTTGAAGAGGCTGCTGTTCACTAAAGTGCATAAAAAAACCCGAAGCGAATAGCTTCGGGGTCTTATTTAGTATATATTGAAGTTAAAAACTATCTGATCTTTAAATATTGTGCTTCATTAACTCTGAAAACAATTTTATTTATAATATCAATAGAGGAGCTATAAATCCAATAGTTAGGCGTCCTGTATTATAGTTCTCTAATCCAAGATTATTTTTTGCATAAGAAGAGTAGTTATAATACCTACCAACGTAAGACATATAGAATCTTATATTCATATCCTTAAATGGCAAATATTGAATAGCAGGAATAAATCCATAACTAGTACTCAATCGATCGGTTCCACTATTTGTGCTTTCAATATTTTTACCATAAGCATTACTTGTCATCAAAGTAAGAGATAAGTTAATCTTAGGTGTCACTAAATAATCAGCTCTTAACCAGTTATCCATATAAGCAACATCTTTAGCTAAGACATCTCCCTTATAACCAACAACATTACGCTCCGCATTTGCATTAATAATACGAGAAGTTATACCTTTTCTATCAATGTCTTCATGACTATATTGAAAATCATACATTAATGTTAACTTGCTATCTTGATATTTATTACCAAGAGACACATAATTCATTGCATTACTCTTAGCTTCTTGAAAATAACTGTAACTATAGTTTGTTTCAAATTTTCCATCAAAAAAACTACCTCTCCAATTACCTACAAAAGCAAATGGTGCTTTTGCTTTTTCTAAAGCTGAAATATCATACCCTACATATTGTTCTTCAAAAGACTTAGTACGCGAATTTAACACCTGGAATCCAAAAGAGTGTCCATTTTTTAGTTTATGTGTAATACCAACACCTGTAAGGAAATTATCAGCATTATTCAACATATCATTATATTCTAAGATATCGATTGGATTTAGATCGAACTCGAACCCTCCCCAATCAGCACTCATCTTACCAATATCTAATCTTGTATTAGGAGTTAGATATACGCCAATAAATGCCATATCTGTTCCTCTACTAATATGATCACGACTACCTATTTCAGATTGTTGTGTATATCTATCACGGAATCTAAAATAAACACGATCATGAATCTTTCCCTTAATCTCTAAACGAAATTGGTTATTATTAAATTCCGAATTAGTAAATGTTCCATCTTGAAAATGATTATCAAGACCAAAACGCGTATTAAAAATAACGTCAACATTTTCTAATAACTTTTGTTTTTTTATTGAAATTATTGGTTTAGAGATAGTATCTAAAGTAGTCTGGGATTCTTGAGCAAAAACACCGACTTGCGTACATAGCATTAATGCTAAAATAACTTTTTTCATTGCAATTTTTTTATAATTATTTATTTGTCTTTCACTTTATTCAAAACCTATAAGAGTACAGCTCCAAGTAAAAAACCTGCAGCAATAGCTGTACCGATAGCAACTATACCTGGAATCATAAAACTGTGATTTACCACAAACTTTCCAATCTTAGTACTTCCTGTTCGGTCAAAATTAATTGCAGCTAACAAAGTTGGATAACCTGGCAGTACAAAATCAGCATTTACTGCTGGGAAAATAGCTATCAATGCGGGGTGGGATAACCCTAACGACATTCCTAAAGGCATCATTGTTTTAGTAGTTGCAGCTTGACTAAACATCAGAGCTCCTAAAATAAATACAGCAATTGCAAATGTCCAAGGATGAGCAGATACTATATCTGTCATAAAAGCTTTAATCACAATCTCATTATGAGCCATAAATGTTGAACTCATCCATACAACACCAAATACTGATACTACAGCTGTAGCCATAGAACTAAACAAACTTACTTTAGTAACATCTACTGCACTAGTTTTAGTAGAAATCATCATTAATGCAGAAGCAGTCAATGTTATCATACTAATAACTGCAACCATTTGTAACTCGCCATTTGCTTTCAACACTAAACTTGCTGCTCCAGGTTCGAAAACAGGTAACAACTGTGGAAATGCTCCTGCCAATACAATCATCAATACGGCAATAGAAAATATGACAACAGAAGTCTTCGCTCCTTTTTTCAATGTTTTTTGCTCTCCTGCTGAATCATTAGAATCTAAGCTTTTGGCAAATTCAGGGTCTTTCATTTTTTCTAAGAAAATAGGATCTTCTGATAATTCTTTTCCTTTTCTAATTACAGAAAGACAACCTATAAAAATTCCAATAAGACAAGCTGGAATACAAACTTTCATAATATCTATTAGTGCACCAGGGTAAGCTAAAATTCCTGCGCCAGCAAAAGCGGCAGTAGCAGCACTCATTGGGCTACCAGTAATAGCTAAATGCGATGCAATAACAGATATACTCAGTGGACGCTCTGGTCTAATCCTTTTTTTAGCGGCTACCTCTGAGATAATGGGTAACAAAGAATATAACAAGTGAGCAGTTCCAGCAAATAAACAGAAAAAGTAAACTGTAAAAGGTGCTATAAACACTATATTAGAAGGATTGCTACGAATAACCTTTTCTGCTAATTTTACTAAATAGTCCAATCCTCCACAAGCTTGTAAAGTAGCAGCAGTAGATACAATAGCCATAATAACAAGCATTACATCTATCGGTGGATCACCTGGTTTCATACCAAAAATGAATACAAAAATGCTCAGTCCGACCATTCCCATAACACCAAGACCAATCCCTTTCATCTGTGATCCGATAAGAATCATTCCTATCAGGATACTAAATTCAAGTAATAACATAACTAAACTGTATTAGTTGAGATTTTATAAGTAATTAAAAAAGGAGCTCAAACTGCAAAAAGTCAGTAGCGCTCCTCTTATATTTAGTTACTACAATCCATATTTACTTAATATTTGAAAAACATATCTTGAACAACACCACTATCTTGTGTTTGTGTTAATGCAAGCATTAAAAGAACTCTTGCTTTTTGCGGATTCAAATCATCTGCTACCACAAAACCTAATGCTTTATCGTCTACCTCATTAAATAAAGTAACTCTACCAGCACCAGCTCTAGCTGCTCTACACACAATAATACCAGACTTAGCAGCATCAGTTAAAGCTTCTCCTACTGGAGCATTAAAGTTTCCATTTCCCATACCTGCATATACAATACCTTTTACTCCTTCTTCCTTAGCGGCTGTAACAGCTTTAGGACTAGCATCAGCATATCCATAAACAATCTCTACTTGAGGTAATTTAGTTAATCCCTTAACATCAAACTTTTTCTCTGGAGATCTCAGTGACTTGTAATAATAACTTACTTTACCATCAAAGATTAATCCTATAGGTCCAAAATTTCTAGATTGAAATGTAGCCATATTAGTTGTAACTGTTTTAGTCACATCTCTTGCAGCGAATACTGCTTCATTCATAGCGATGACTACTCCAGCTTCTTTACTATTAGGAGATGCAGCTACCATAACAGCATCTAATAAGTTTCTATTACCATCTTGACTCATTGCAGTAGCAGGTCTCATTGCTCCTACTAATACTACAGGTTTTTTTGAATTAACCGTTAATTCTAAAAAATAAGCTGTTTCTTCTTGAGTATCAGTACCATGAGTAATTACTACACCATCAGCCTCATTTTTCTCAAAGATTTCATTGATACGGTTACTTAATTTTAGCCAAGTCTCAACATTCATATCTTGGCTTCCTATCTGTGCAATTTGCTCTCCTTTAATTTTTCCAAGCTTGTGCATTTCTGGTACAGCATTCAAAAGATTTTCAATTGGAATTTTTCCAGCAGTATAAGCTGCCTTAGTAGAAGATTCACCAGAGCCAGCAATTGTACCGCCTGTAGCTAAAATGATTACACGTGGTTCTTCTTTTGTTGTGTTTGTAGCCCCTTTTGTTTGAGCTTGCATTTGGAATGCTAATAAAACACCAAATACTAAACTAAATACCTTTTTCATTGTTACTATATTAAATTAAGAATTAATCAATTTTGGGTCAATCAGATTTTCTAAAGAATAAATCTCATCCCACTTCTCTTGTGATATCAATTTACGTTCCAAAACTACTATTTCATGAATACTTTTTCCAGATAGTAAAGCCTCTCCAGCTACACTAGCACATGCCTCATATCCCAATAGTGGATTTAACTGAGTTACTATACCAATACTACCCATTACTAATTCTGCACAATGTTTTTCATTAGCAGTAATACCAACAATACATTTATCTATTAAAGTTTGAATTGCATTACCTAGGTACTCAAATGAAGTAAACATTGCAAAACCGATTACTGGTTCCATAACATTTAATTGTAATTGTCCTGCCTCTGCTGCAAGAGTCACCGTTAAATCTTGTCCTATCACATAAAAACATGTTTGATTTACGACCTCTGGAATTACTGGGTTCACCTTTCCAGGCATAATAGAAGATCCAGGTTGCATTGCAGGTAGGTTAATTTCGTTAAACCCTGTACGAGGTCCTGAACTTAACAAACGTAAATCATTACATATTTTAGACGTTTTAACTGCTACGCGTTTTAAAGTTCCCATAATTTGAACATAAGCACCTGTATCACTAGTAGCCTCTATTAAATCAGGAGACAATACTAAAGGTAATTTTGTTTCCTTTGCCAAATACTCAACACATAAACTAGGATAGCCTTCAGGAGCATTCACCTTAGTACCTATAGCAGTTGCCCCCATATTTACCTCTAAAACTAGTTTCTGAACTTCTCTAAGTCGAGCTAAATCCTCGCCAATGGTAGTTGAAAAAGCATGAAATTCTTGTCCTAAAGTCATTGGTACAGCATCTTGTAGCTGAGTACGTCCCATTTTTAACACTTTAGCAAACTCATCTCCTTTAACAGCAAATGCTTTTTGCAATTTATCTATTACAACACAAAAATCCTCTATTTTATTATAAAGCGCTATACGGAAAGCGGATGGATAAGCATCATTAGTAGACTGTGAACAGTTCACATGATTATTAGGGTGTACATATTGATACTCTCCTTTTAAATGCCCTAAGTGTTCTAATGCAACGTTAGCAATTACTTCATTAGCATTCATGTTCACAGAAGTACCTGCTCCACCTTGAATTAAATCACTTACGAATTGGTCATCATATTTACCTGCAATAACTTGATCACAAGCAAAACAAATAGCATCAGCAACCTTAGCGTCTAACACTCCACAATCTTTATTAGCTAAAGCTGCAGCTTTTTTCACCCAACCTAATGCTTTGATAAATCCTGTTTCCTTATTTAAAGTAAGTCCTGTGATATTAAAATTTTCAACAGCTCTAAATGTCTGTACTCCGTAGTATAAATCATTTGGAATTTCTAACTCACCTAAAAAATCATGTTCCTTTCTAGTACTTTTCATTTTTTTACTTTTAAATTATTTATAACAATCAGTGCAATTATAATTGCGACTGCTCTTTTATTTCATATCAAAATTCATAAAATCAAATAATTTTAAACATGATATATATCTTGTTTTATTTTATTTTTTCAGCTTAACTAGATAGTAAATACTGATTATAATGCAATATACATCTATTAAATTTAAGAAAAATAAAACAACAATAATGAGCTATAAATTTTATAAAATGACAATATTTGAATACATACATAAATCTACAACTAATTTTAACAAAATCAAGCAATAATAAATAAAAAATATTGAATTACAAAATCAACAAAAAACACGTTTTAAAAGCCATTATACTATTAAAAAAGTAATTTGACTCAAATTAGATTATTTATAAATACTCTAAAACAAATGAAACAAATGTAAAAATCACAAAATCAACGAACAAAGACAGTTTCAATTAATTTTTAACTTAATTTTACAAAAAAAATATTGTAAAAAGAATACTACTCATTACACTTGCTCTTACAGCAAGTTTATCTTATGCCCAGCGACAAGCTGACATAACAACTAAATTCGAAAGTAATATCGAATCAATCAGTTTAGTTCCTTATTCTGGCGATGTTATTGTCTAAGACAAGAACACTATTACTAATTACAATCCTAGTACAAATAAAACTACATGGTCTATCAACAAGAAAGATTATCAAAGTGATTATAAATCAACGACCCAAGGAAGTATAATGTCTTACTTCGAAGAAGTAGTTACAGAAATAGAAATACTACCTAACTCTCCTTATGCTAGAATCACATTAGATAATAATGACTTAGTTATCAATATTCTAGATGGTATAGTACTTTACAACTCTAAAGAAGCTAAAGCTAGAATAATCACAACTAACTTTATTATAGAGGATAACGCTATACTAATGCTTACAGCAGATGAAACAGCTTTTAATTTTTTATATTTATCTCCTTCAGAGAAAAAAGTAAAATGGATTACAGAAGTAGGTACTCAAGAAAAAATGTCTATGTTTAAATCACTCTTTGTTGGAGCAAATGAAACAGAAGACAAAATCCTAAAAGTAAACAATGATCTATATGTAACTGTTAAAGGTTTCTTGTTTCATTTAAAAATAGATAGTGGAGAAATCACATGGAAAACAGATTATAAAATCAATAGTTTTATCTTATCTCAAAACTTACAGAATATTATCACCATCACGAACACTACCTCTCTACTAAGCACTAAGACTACATTAAACATTTTAAATACAAGCAATGGAGAAAAATTATGGAAGAATGACGTAAGCACTAAATTCTTATCCTACCCAGAAGATTGGAATGATAGAATATTAATCGCACATAATTCTGGCTTTAACTTCTACTCTTATACTGATGGAAAAAAAATGTGGAAAAAAGATACTAAAGGTAAATCTATAAAAAGAGTGATACCAGTAGATAATAATTATCTATATATAGCAGACACAGAAATGAATTTAGTAAATCAAGAAGGTGTAGCTCAGTGGAAAAAATTTATAGAAATAGCTGATAATTCAGAGGATGAAATCTACTTCTTAGACAAAATAGATAACAACAGATTATTATATCTAACCGATACTTATGGTAATATGGTAGACTATACATCAGGGAAAAAAATATGGAAAAGAAATATCAAATTCAGTAAAAAAAGACCTATAGCTGTAGGGCATAACGAAAAAGACAATGTGTTCTTAGCATATAATCACCGTAAAATATACAAATTTGACCCTAACTCGAATGATGCTCCAGAGCCTATCGGAGACAAAATAGATGTACAGAATGACAAAACTATTTCAAGTTTAGAAGTAATCAATGGGTCAATTATATGCATTGTAGGACAAAATGATGTAATAGGTGTTGCTCCTGATGGGAATGTTATTTATCACAATACATATAAAGAACCAGGAGAAGCAGGAAGACGTTTGCTAAAAACTGCAGCTATAACAGCTAAGACTTTTGGAAATATCAGCAATGCTAAACACAATATGGTAGCTAACTCTTCTTATTCAGTGAGCTATAGAGATAACAATGGAAGAGTGGTAGAAAGTAAAGATTATGTATTCAGTGAACAAGATAGAGCTAAAGCACAAAAAAACATGGATGCTCAGCAGTCTGTTATGAATGATATAGACAGTGAATTAATGCCTAAAGTTAAACACAGATTTAATGCGTTAAAACAAACAGCTGAATATGCTTATGTTTTTGCTAGAGGAACTGAAGGAGAAACTACCCAACTAGTAAAAGTGAGAAAAGCAGATGGCAAAGAAGTAGATAAAATATCTATAAGTAATAATAAACCTCTTTATGAGATAGATCCTGCTACTGGAAGTATATACTATGTATGTAATAATGAATTAAGAACATTCACTGCAAAATAAAACATCTTATATAACAATAACCCCCTTAAGAAAATTAAGGGGTTATTATTTATTACAAGTTTCTTCCTATCCAGAATGACACAACAATCACAATCAACCCATAAGCAAACCTTCTAGGTAATGTATACTTCTCTTGGTATCTATTATTTTTCACTATATACACTTCTATTATCGAAATATAGAAATATATAAGTAGTGGTACAAATATTAGAATAAAGCTATTGTATTTAATAGCAGCCCTCACATTGCCTTGAAGCAAAAACTGAACAGCTCGCTGTCCGCCACATCCAGGACATAACCATCCGGACTGCTCATAAAAGTAACATGTCTCAATATCAAAAACTCCATTCCCAAATACCTTATAGTAATAATATAATATTACGATAATAGGCACTAAAAACATTAAGCGTATACTCCACTTTCTCATTACCTAAACCTACTATCTTACCCCACTCATACTTTCCTTTTTCACCATTTCTAGGAAAGCACCAACTCCCCCAGCCTCCATAACTACATAAACGGTATAGAGTACTGCTAAAAGTACTAGTCCAAAAATAATGTAACAAATTTTTTTTACTGTATTAAAAGCCACAATAGCTCCTTGATAATCTCCATTACTTATTTTATAAGAAGACTTTTTAGCAAAACCAATTGCTATTAAGCCCAAGAAAAAACCTATAAAAAGAAAGGAATAAATACCTACTACAGTAGCTACAATGGCTAATGTAAGATTGCTCTTGGGTTTTTCTATTACTTTCCTATGCTGTTCATCTAAATGTGTAACTTCCATATTCTTTATTTATATTCAGCAAAATACTTTATTTTAAAGTTACGAAACAAAAAAAGAGAGGACCCCTCTCTTTTATATTTTTATATACTATCAAGTAATCTTACTTACTCTTCAAATCTACTTATAAACTCAGCTAAATCTTTAGCATATTGTTGTTGAGCTGACGAAATAATATCATCAATCGCTTCAATGGTAAGAATAGGTTTTAATTTAGCCTCTGTGCGAAGCCAATCTAAGTACTCCTTATTAAACTCGGCAGCTTCGAACTCTGCTTCCTCTATTAATTCTTCTTTATCTTGAAAATAAAACTCATCCATAAATACTACTGGCTCAACATCATATGCAGAAATCTGTAATAACTCTTTTACATTTTTAGACACAACAAATACTCCGCCTTCATCTCCAAAAACTACAATAGGGCAGTCTTCTAAACTTTTAATTTCCTTATTTTGTATCCAAAAAGCATATACACTACCTGTACTATTAGCTTCTGCAAAAGGAATAAACGAATTAATAAAGTCATCTTCTTCCGAAATTGACTCTAATATACCTACTTCTTCATCTATTAAATAAATAGCGTTAGAATAATATGATGGAATTGTCTCTAATACTTGAAATTCCAATAGACTTTTAATTTCACTAGGTACTTTATACCCTTTAAATAATTCAGTAAATTCTTCTTTTACCATTGTGATGTTCATTTTCGCCTAATATCAGGCTTACAGATTTTAAAAAATTAAACTAATGTAATACTCTATTCTTCTTTACTACATCAGAGTATTACTTTGATACAATAAAGATAAAATATTTTTTTTACCAAAAACACTTTTTAAAAACAATCTTATATCTTTTTTAAAGTTTTATTCTGTCTAAGTGTTTTTTTCATTTATCTCGCTGTAAAAATAATAAACTTCAATAAATATTAGGCTAATTATTTAAATAATAACCAAAAAAAAAGATTAAAATTAATTAATTGATCTACAAATTGATCTCTTTCTAGTAGTTCTAACACTAATAAGAATGATTCCAGCTCTTTACAGAAACTGATACTCCTAATATATGTACAATATAGAACGTATATTTGAGTGCTTATTAAAATTAAAATAAAATGCACAAACCTACTATACTTTACTTAGCTTCAGCTTTAATTACTGATTCTTCTAATAGACTACTAACTGTCCGTAAAAAAGATTCTTCTTATTACATGATGGCTGGTGGTAAGATAGAAAAAGGAGAATTACCTGAACAGACATTAATCAGAGAGTTAAATGAAGAATTAAACCTTACTATAACTTCTAAGGACTTTATATTATTAGGCACGCATAGCACTACAGCTGTTAATGAACCTAATACTATTGTCACAGCTCATATTTATCACGTAATAGTAAGTAGCGTAAATCTACAACCTGCAGCTGAAATAGCAGAAGTCAAATGGCTAACGAAAGACACCTATCAAAATACTAAACTAGCACATCTATTAGAAGAATTTAGCATCCCTAAATGGCTTGCTTTCGATTAGAAATGACTTCTATACTTTAAAAATTAGTTTACAAAAAAAACTTATCTTTATACCAATCTTTTTAAACTAGAAAATTCACAAAGAAAGAGAGACCACTTTATGGTTATACTCTATTATATTAAATATAAATCGTTTACTCAAAACGATTTTAGCAAGTATTATATTACCATATACTTTTCTATTCTTAGTTTACATTATATATATTAATATCTTCATCCAATACTGTTTGACTCTGCTTTTATATGCAAGTATATTGACAGCACCGTGTGTCCATAGTGACTCCATTAAAAAAGCTATTTTAATGGAGTCACTATGGACTCACCCAAACCAACAAATAAAAAACCTCTTAGTTTGCTACTAAGAGGTTTGTATATTGTTGGTCATTAATTATGCTTGTTTCTTTACAAACTTGGTCAAGATTACGATTTGTTGACCATCTATCTTTCCTTCTATTTGCTCTGTATTATCGTGTACTAATCGGATATTACGCACTGCAGTTCCTATTTTCGCGTTAATCGTAGATCCTTTTACATCAAGATCTTTGATTAAAGTTACTGTGTCACCACCTACTAAGATATTCCCATTACAGTCTTTGTGCAAATCTACACTTCCATCACCTGTATGATCACCTGTAAGTTTAGCGAACTCTAATAACTCATCGCCTAAATACATCATCTCTAAACTATCTGCTGCCCAACTCTCATTGCGGAAACGGTTAAGCATACGCCACGCTACTACTTGTACAGCCGAGTACTCACTCCACATCGAAGTCGTTAGACATTGCCAATGTGCTGGATCTAACTCTGCTCTCTTCTCGACTTGTTCTAAACAAGTATCACAAATATAAATCTCTTTATCTGCTTCATTAGCCGCTGCTGGTGGTACATCATAAACATTTAAATGCCCTGTTGCCTCACATAATTCGCATTTATTACCGCTTCTTTCTTTTAATTGCGCTTCAGTTTTCATCTATAAAACAATCTATTATTAAGATTGTAAAGATATATGTTATTATTTAGATATAAAAAATAATAAAACACCTCAGTTATTAAATCAATTTCAACTCATAGCTATCAATTTAATAAATTACTTAATTTTTTAGAAGCAATGTAAAATTAAGAGTTCCAAATTATCTTAAACTTTAAAAGACCTATTTTTCTTTACACATTTCTTTATATTTCACTCCTTACAGTTTAATATCAGTAATAAGTTTATCAAATAAACAAAATAGATGTCATTTTTATAAAAATATTATCTTTACTCATCAATAACACAAACTATTATTATTAATGAAAACAGATATCGAAATCGCTCGTGAAAGTGAGTTGAAAAAAATACAAGATGTAGCACAGTCTATCGGTGTGACTGAAGAATCGTTAATTCCCTATGGGAAATATATGGCTAAAGTTCCATTAGAAGAGATGCACACAGAGAATATTAACAAGTCTAACCTAATCTTAGTGACCTCAATTACTCCTACCAAAGCAGGTATCGGTAAGACTACAGTATCCATAGGACTGGCATTAGGATTAAATAAAATAGGCAAAAAAGCAATCGTAGCACTACGCGAACCTTCTTTAGGTCCGTGTTTTGGGATGAAAGGTGGAGCCGCAGGAGGTGGATATGCACAAGTATTGCCAATGGAGAATATCAATCTTCACTTCACAGGAGACTTTCATGCCATAACTTCTGCTCACAATACGATCAGTGCGTTATTTGATAACTATATCTACCAGAATAGATCTGCTGAAAATGGAATCAAAGAGATATTATGGAAAAGAGTACTTGATGTAAATGACAGAAGTTTAAGATATATCAACACTGGATTAAGAGGAGGTGCTAATGGTGTACCACAAGAATCAGGATTTGACATTACTCCAGCATCTGAGATTATGGCTATCCTATGTCTATCTACAGATATTAACGACTTAAGACGTCGTATCGAGAACATCCTATTAGGATATAGATATGATGGCAATATGTTTACAGTAAAAGATCTAGGCATAGCTGGCGCTATCACTGTATTGCTAAAAGATGCGGTTAATCCTAACTTAGTACAGACTACTGAGAATACGGCAGCTTTTATACATGGGGGACCATTCGCTAATATCGCACACGGGTGTAACTCTGTTATAGCTACTAAGATGGCGATGAGCTACGGCGATTATGTGATTACCGAAGCGGGATTTGGAGCAGATTTAGGAGCAGAGAAATTCTTTGATATCAAGTGTAGAAAATCAGGTTTACAACCAAAGCTTACAGTAATAGTCGCTACTGCACAAGGGCTTAAAATGCACGGTGGTATAGCTATCGAAGAGATTAAACAGAAGCATGTAGAGGGTATCCGCAAAGGATTAGAGAACTTAGCAAAGCACGTAGAGAATATCAAATCGTATGGACAAAGCATAGTCGTAGCATTTAATAAATACGCAACTGATGATGCAGAAGAATTACAAATAGTAGAACAATACTGTAAAGACAATCATATTGGTTTTGCAATAAACAACGCTTTCACCGAAGGTGGTGAAGGAGCTACAGCATTAGCAGAAGTTGTAGTTAATACTATTGCTAGTAATCCTAGTAAACCACTTAAGTTCCCTTATCATGACAGTGAGACAATTGCTATAAAAATAGAAAATATCGCTAAAAAAATATATGGAGCCAATAAAGTAGAGTTCTCCTCTACTGCTAAAAAGAAATTAGCCCAACTAAAAAACACAGATATGGATCAATATCCTGTATGCATTGCTAAGACACAATATTCTTTCTCTTCAGATGCTACAGCTTATGGTGTAGCAAAAGATTTTGACATTGTAATCAATGATTTAGTAATCAATAGAGGTTCAGAATTTATCGTAGCTATAGCAGGAGATATTATGCGTATGCCTGGATTGCCAAAATCACCTCAAGCTTTAAGAATTGACTTAGTAGACGGATTAATAGAAGGGCTTAGTTAACAACTAAACACCTCAAAAACAAAATTAAAGGCGAAACAGCAATGTTTCGCCTTTTTTGTTAATACATGTATCCAAAAGGGATAAAATCGCACAAACACCATCTAATCCGTAATTTTTATACATAGTAATAAAATATTTTACTCTATCTTTGATAAGATAAATTATCTAAAAATTGACATAAAATAACATTTTACCTACTAACAAAGAATGACAGAAATTATTCATCATTTATTTAACCCTTTACCTAACGCTATAATGAGTGTCCTTATGGGGATAAGCTTTATTTATTGGGTAATGTCAGCTGTCTTAGGTGGTTTTGACGGTTTTGACATAGATATGGATGTCAATCCTGAAATAGATGTAGATGTAGATATTGACGCTGATGTAGATACTGACTTTGATTTACAACAGAATCACATAGATGTCATTCACGATAAAGAAGTAGATGTAGCTGATCACATAGATATAAGACAGCCTAGTCTCTTTATGCAAGTACTTGAGTTTATGAATGTGGGTAAGATTCCATTTATGATAATTCTTACCATCTTTAAGTTCTTTACTTGGGCTGGTACCCTATTAACTACAACAATACCTAAGGTCGTAAATATGGGGGTTTGGTCTGTAGTCATTCTAATTCCCCTTTCATTCTTAGCGATCATCCTTACGCATTATGCTACTCTACCACTAGTGAAGTTCCTAAAAAACACAGGATATCACGGCGAGCTTGCTATTGATTTTATAGGTAGAGAAGGAATAATGCTATCAAGTATCGTTGAGAGCAAACATGGCAATATGGAGATTGTTGTTGATCAAGACCCAATAAAAATATTAGTTACAAGTATAGACGGTAGTCAAATAAAATATGGAGATAGAGTCATTATCACAAAAAAATCAGATACTGACAATGTATTCCAAGTAAGAAAAACATAATAACACAAGAACATTATTAACTATAAACATTAAAAAACGATGGGAGAGTTTGGTTTTGGAACCTTAATAGCTATTATTATTGGTGCACTTTTTCTATTAGTATTACTATTTTTTGCAATTCTTGCATCATTCTATAAGAAAATACCACAGGGTAAAACAATCGTTAGAACAGGGGTCGGGGGAACAAAAGTTGCTTTTAATAAAGGGATTTATGTAGTACCTGTATTTCATAAAATGGAGATTATGGATATCTCTGTAAAAAAACTACAAATCGATAGAATGCAGAATGAAGGTCTTATCTGTAAAGATAATATCCGTGCAGATATCAAAGTAGCTTTCTTTATCCGAGTAAATAAATCTATGGAGGATGTGATAAACGTAGCTCAAACATTAGGATGTGAGCGTGCAAGTGATGTAGAAACGTTGCGTAACATATTCGAAGCGAAGTTCTCAGAAGCTTTAAAAACAGTAGGTAAGAAATTTGAGTTTATCGAATTATATGAGGCTCGTAGAGAGTTTAGAGAAGAGATTCTTAATATCATTGGCAAGGATTTAAATGGGTATATCCTTGATGATTGTGCTATTGATTACTTAGAACAAACTAATATTTCGTTCTTAGATCCTCAAAATATTTTAGATTCTGAAGGTATTAAGAAGATTACAGAGCTTACAGCGTTGCAAAATATCAATGCTAACCTTATCCGTAGAGATGAGCAAAAAG
The DNA here is from genome assembly GCF_020905415.1 of Myroides oncorhynchi. Classification (NCBI taxonomy): domain Bacteria; kingdom Pseudomonadati; phylum Bacteroidota; class Flavobacteriia; order Flavobacteriales; family Flavobacteriaceae; genus Myroides; species Myroides oncorhynchi. The sequence goes on from NZ_JAJJMP010000001.1 coordinate 386,855, forward strand.
TGATCAAGAAGCAAGACGTAGAAGCACGTGAGGCTATCTTAGAACTTGAAAGACAGTTATCTGAAAAAGAAGAAAAACAACGTAGAGAAGTAGATAATATTCGCTCTCGTGAAGAAGCTGAAATTCAAAAAGTACGCGAAGAGGAGCGTCTTAAATCAGAGAGTGTACGCATCGCTACAGAAGAAAGCTTAGCTATATTAGAAGAAAACAAACTTCGTCAAGTAATTATCGCTGCTAAAAATAAAGAGCGTACTGATGCTGTAGAAACAGAAAGAGTAGAAAAAGACAGAGCTTTAGAACAGACTGAGAGAGAGCGTATCGTAACGTTAGCTCAGATCAACAAAGAAAGAGCTGTAGAGGAAGAGAGAAAAACGATACAAGATGTTATCCGCGAAAGAGTACAACTAGAGAAAGGTGTAGTAGAGGAACAACAAGGTATAAAAGATATAGAAGCATTCCGTGCTGTAGATAGAGAGAAACAAGTAGGTATCACACAAGCGAGCAGAATAGCAGAAGAGAACTTAATCAGAACTGTAAAAGATGCTGAGGCGAAAAAAGCTGCTCAAGAGCAAATCTCTCAACAAATGCTGATAGAGGCTGAAGCAGAGAAAGAAGCTTCTATTAAACAAGCAGAGGCTCGTAAGATTCTTGCAGATGCGAAAGCTCGTGAGGATGCGACTATCGGTCTTGCTGAAGCAGAAGTTATCAAAGCGAAAGCAGAGGCTATCGAACAACAAAGTATCGTAGATGCGGCTAAAATACAACGTATCGCTACTGCTGAGGCTGTTGGTATCGAGGCAAAAGCTGAAGCGAAGAGAAAAGAGGGATTAGCGGAAGCAGAAGTTATCAAAGAAAAAGCGATAGCAGATGCTCAAGGATTAAAAGAAAAAGCTAATGCTATGAAGCAAATGGATGGTGTAGGTAAAGAACACGAAGAGTTCAAACTACAACTTCAAAAAGAAAAAGAAGTTGAACTTGCTGCTATTAATATCCAAAAAGATATTGCTAAGTCACAAGCTGACGTACTATCTTCTGCGCTTCAAACAGCTAAGATTGACATCGTAGGTGGAGAGACAATGTTCTTTGAGAATATAATTAACCAAGTAAGTCGTGCGAAAGGATTTGACCAATTAATCGATAAGAGTCAGAATGCTCAAGATATTAAAATGGCTCTATTAGGTGATGGATCTTCTATTAGTCAAGGGGAGTTATTTAACAATATTAAATACTACGCTGAACAATTCAATATTACATCAGAAGATTTAAAGAATCTTAGTATCGCTTCGTTAGTTATCAAAATGCAACAAAACGCTACTGAAGATAATATGGGACTACTTGGCACTATTGCTAATGCAGTGCAAACATTAGGCATAGGTAACAAGAGATTATCATAAATAATATAGGTCACTCTTCTCCTATGAGAAGAGTGACTTTATCTAATATCTTAAATATGCAAAGTAGAATTTATTCAGTAAATCCCAATTGCAGTTTGAGATAATATACTTATCCTATTTTTAATTTACCTGCGTATTAGATATCATTTCTAATACAAAGTATCCTTTATATATGGCTGAATTAGAAAACCAACATATAGAATCACTTGATTCTAATACTTATGAGATAATACAGAGAAGGCTTCAGGCTCAAAAGGGGGATTTAATCACACGATTAAATGCACTTAATGATGACCGTAAAGAGGTATTTACTTCTGTAGATCTAAAGCTTATCGCTAATCAACGTATCACGACAGAGAACAACTGTACTGCTAGAGGTATTATCGCCTTTGACAACATTTGTATCTTCGCGTATAACGTACACTTTGGGCTTAAAACAGACATTCAACTAAGTGATGTATTTAGTATCTATCGCTTCGATGACAATCAATTCTTACCACACTCTTTAGACTTTATCAATGATGCTAACTTCGTTGATGATTATAAAAACCTATATAAATACTACAGAGACTCAATCTTCAGCCGATTTAAGAAGACCGAGAATTACCTCTATATGGTGTTCCAAACAAGTAAGAATGCTGATAGTTTAAAGGCTTTTAAATGGCTGATTAAAGATGGACAATTAATCTATCAAGATGACAGAAGCATTCACGAGGTAGTTAAAAGCCCTCAGTTTGAATTTAATTGGGTTAAGACTAATCTTGAGAATCGACGTTTAGGAGTACACCCTCATATCTCTATACAAGATAAAGTATTTATAGAAGCTGTCGGAGGAGATATTACTTTTAAAATAGAAGATAATACAGATAAAGGGCAAGGGATTTACTCTGAGCCTGTACTAAACGTAGATCAGCAATTAGATGATGCAGATTACTTCTATGCAGACTTAGGTAACTTTATCGCGATACGCATCAAGCCGTATCAAGAAGACTTCCGTGCTTTTATCTTTAACAATAGAACCAAACAAGTAATCAATGTACCTGCTCTAAATGAGACAGGAATACTACTACCTGATGGGCAGGGTATCATCTTCTCTAATGGATATTACTTGCAGAATGGGGATTACAAGATATTTGATAACAGTGTCAAGAATCTTGAGTTCGTTAGAATGATTCCATCTCATAATGGAGAGGACTTCTTATACCTATTCTATCAAGCAGAGAACAACATTTACACACTGATGTCATATAACATCATTAAACAGTCTGTCGAAACACCTATTGTATGTAGTGGTTTCACCTTGTTTAACGATGGTAAACTGATATACTTCCGCTCAGAGAATGAAGCAGTCAGACATCACGTAGTACAGATATGGGAAACTCCATATACTGCTACTTTAGTTGAGAATAAAGAGCAAAAAGAAAATCACCTATACAAAATAGGGAATAAAGACATCGTGAAAGCGATGGCTGAATGTCAAGAAATCATCCACCTCATCGATAAAGAAGATTCGTATGAGGGATTATATGGTGACATCGCTAAAAAAGCGAATGACATTATAGATGCTTATTTCTGGATTAAAACCAAAGATACTAAGAGCTTAAACGAACCACTTGATCAGATTAGAAATATCGCTAATACTGCAATAGATGAGTTTGAGAAAGTACAAGAGCAACGCAAAAGAGCCTCTGGTCTACTAACTGAATTAAGTGATAAGGTAGACAAACAACTCTTTAATGTAAAGAATGCTAAGAGCGACACACTTGAAGGTTTAGTACATTTATTAGCTGAGAACAGAAAGCTATTAGGTGAGGTCATCAGTGCACGCCAAACAAAATATGTAGACTTAACGATCTTAGATAAATACCAAGAGCAGTTAGGCAAAACTAATGAATCTCTATCGGATAAGACAATTGCCTTCTTACTACAAGAGCAAGCTTTAGTTCCTTATGAGCAAAAAGTAGTTGATCAGAAAGCTAAAGTAGGCGAAGTAACCAAGGTTATAGATGCTAATGTTATAGATGAGAACTGTAAGGCTATCTCAGGAGAGCTAGAATTGCTAATCGATATCTTAAACAGTTTAAAGATAGAGGACACTACTCAGGCGACGAAGATTATAGAGAAGATCTCTGTCATCTTTGCTTCGCTTAATGAGGTGCGTTCACAGCTAAAGAGAAAGATAGACTCACTGCGTACCAATGAATCTATCGCAGAGTTTCACGCACAGTTGACCTTACTTGATCAGAGTATTATCAACTTCTTAGAGTTGTCTAACTCACCTGAGAAGTGTGATGAGTATCACTCTAAGGTAAGTGTACAGGTAGAAGAACTTGAAAGCAAGTTTGCAGACTTTGATGATTTCATCTTAAAGATTGCAGATAAACGCGAGGAAGTATCTAAGGCTTTTGATACTCGTAAGACACAGTTAGTCGAGCAGATTAACAGACGTACAAGTTCATTAGAACAGATTGGTCTTCGTATTTTAAAGAACATAGAGAACAAGTCCGCTTCTTTTAAATCAAAAGAAGAGATATTAGCGTTCTTCTCTACTGACTTGATGGTTGATAAAGTACGTCAGTTAGTCATAGAGTTGAAAGATTTAGGCGATGTATCTAAGTCAGAGAACTTAGAGAATAGCGTAAAAACAAGTCAAGAAGATGCACTGCGTACGCTTAGAGATAAGCAAGACTTATTCGCTGATGGAGAGAATATCATTAGCTTAGGTACACATAAGTTCTTAGTCAATAAACAACCATTAGACTTAACGATCGTTAGACGTAATGATATTCTATATTATCACTTGACAGGTACGAGCTTCTCCTACCCTATCACTGATGATAAAATATACTCGTATAGAGCAATATGGAATCAAGATATCATCTCTGAAAACAATCAAGTTTATAGAGCTGAATACTTAGCGTATCAAATCTACAAGGAGCTTCAAAAGGATCCTGTCTTAGATATAACTGAAGCAATTAAATACAGAACAGAACAGAACTACTCAGAGGGATACCTTAAAGGAGTGCACGACTTCGATGGGCAAGAAATCACTCAAGCGCTATTAAAGTTAAAAGCAGATTTAGGTATTCTTACCTACGCCCCTGCTATACGTGTATCTGCACAGGTATTCTGGTATAAATTAGAGACTGAGCTTAGAGAGTCTATCTTAAAAAGTATTAATAGCGCAAGTGCTGTACAGAAGGTATTCCCTAATAGTGCGAACTATCAGTATATCCTAAATCAATTAGAAGAACTATACGCACAGTGGGAATCTCCTATGCGTACAATGGCTTATCAAAAAGACATCGCGAAGTATTTATTCGATGAGTTTACTGGCGGAGTATTCTTTACTAAAGCGGGGCAGGCTTCTCAATTAAAGAAACAGTTTGTTACTTTCTTGCAACAAAAGAATGCTAATGTAACCTTTGAAAATGATATAAACGATGGTAACTTAAGTACACTTGACGCATTCTATTTGATTCAAAACTGGTTGTATTCATATCTTGACAATGAACCTAAGGTAGCTGAATACAAGAAGTACATCGATGAGACTTGTTGTTTGTTGTTATTTGAGAAACAGTATAACTATACTTTAAAAGAAAGTACAGATAGTATTGTCATAAAGAACCTAAAAGGTAATCACGCTCTAATCATTAATGACATCTATACTTTAGACTATCACGAGTATATACATAAGTTGGATATATTCGAGACAGAGAGTGTACCAATGTTCACTGACTTTATCTCTACAAAAGATATGCTACTTAGTGAATATAAGAAATCACTAAAAGTAAATGAGTTAAAACCTCGTGTACTAACTTCATTTGTACGTAATAAGCTGATTAATGAGGTGTACTTCCCATTAATCGGTAACAACTTAGCGAAACAGATCGGTGTACATGGAGATAGTAAGCGTACTGCCCGTATGGGAATGCTATTATTAGTATCTCCTCCTGGATACGGTAAAACTACTCTGATGGAGTACTTAGCCAATGCATTAGGTCTTCACTTTGTGAAGATTAACGGACCGACTATCGGACACTCTATAACTTCTATTGACCCAACAGAAGCGAAGACTTCGGGAGCAAGAGAAGAGCTGAAGAAAATCAACTTGTCATTTGAGATGGCAGATAACGTGATGCTCTACTTAGACGATATACAGCACTGTAGCTCTGAATTCTTACAGAAGTTTATTTCGCTTGCGGATGGACAGCGTAAGATGGATGGTATCTTCGAAGGAGAAAGTAAGACGTATGATTTAAGAGGGAAACGATTCTGTATTATTATGGCAGGTAACCCATATACAGAGTCAGGAGAGAAGTTTCAGATACCTGATATGTTAGCTAACCGTGCTGATACCTATAACTTAGGAGATGTAATCGGTAGTACAGAACATTTATTTAAATTGAGTTTATTAGAGAATGCTATAGCAGAAAACACTTACTTACAGAAGTTAAGTAGTAACTCTCTTGATGATTTCTATAAGTTAATCAATCACATCGAGACTAAGTCAGAAGAGTCGCTATCCTTAGAAGGTAACTTCAGTGGGCAAGAGATAGAAGAATTCACTGCTGTACTGAAAAAAGCCATAAGTGTAAGAGATATCGTGCTAAAGGTAAATCAACAGTATATCTTAAGTGCTAGTATGGACAATGCGTATAGAGTAGAACCTGCCTTTAAGTTACAAGGTTCGTACCGTGATATGAATAAGATGATGAGTCGCATAGTCCCACTGATGAATGACAGCGAGATAGACGAGTTAATCTTAACGCACTATGAGAATGAGTCACAGACTTTGACTTCTGATACAGAAGCAAACTTGCTGAAGTTAAAAGAGCTTGCTAATAAACTATCTGATACAGAGCGTAAACGTTGGGAGGCTATCAAAGATATCTTCCTTAAACAAAACAAACTGGGAATGGCTGGCAAGGATAATCAAACAGCTCAAGTGTTAAGTCAACTGATGGACTTCAACCAAAACTTAGAAAGCATTGCTAAGGCAATAAAGAAATAAATAATACCTCAACGGTCTGTAGCGAATACAGACCGTTTTTTTATTAATACCTTTGCATTTACACCATACAATCAAAAAAAACCTTATGTCAAAACACTTAGCCCGTATAGCTGTCACTGTATTATTCTTTATCTTCGGAGGTATATCAGCTTCTTGGGCATCTCGTATTCCTACTATTAAAGAAGCTTTTGGAGTAAATGACTCTGCTTGGGGCTTCGTATTATTATATATTTCTATAGGTACATTAATCACGTTACCGATAGCGGGTAAGATTATCGAGTTATTAGGAAGTAAGAAAGCAACTCTTTTCTTCTTGCTAACTTACTTAGTACTATTAGTCGGTATTGGTTATTGGGATGTATTGTGGCAACTTAAAGTCAACTTAGTCTTATTCGGAGCAATCAGTAATATCACTAATATTTCTATTAACACACAAGCGATTAAAGTCTCTAAACTATACAAAGGGCAAATCATTGGTTCGCTACACGGTACTTGGAGTATAGGAGGTTTTGCCGCTTCTTGGTTAGGTGCTGAGATGATTAGTAGTTATGTTCCTCCTTTAGAACACTTCATTTATTACTCAGCAGTGGGAATAGTCGTTTCACTTTTATTGTTTAAGTATCTTATCCCTGAAACAACAGAAGCACAAAGCACAAGTCCTATAAAAGAAGAAAAGAAAGGCTTTCAATTACCTGATAAGAACTTAACAATGCTTGGGTTATTAGCCTTCTTTGCGATGGTAGCAGAGGGAACTATGACAGATTGGTCTAGTGAGTATATGAAGCATATCACACACGCACCTGTACACCTTATCGGATATGGGCTGACCGCTTATATGTTTGCGATGGCAAGTGGTCGTTTTATATCTGACTTTACAGTTAGAAGATTTGGAGAACAGAAGACACTTCTATTCTGCGGTATCTTGCTCTTTATCGGTCTAGGGTCTTCTGTGATGTTCCCTGGTGTATATTCTACTATTATAGCCTTTATGGTGGTAGGTTTAGGAGTATCAGCTGTCGTGCCGATGTGTTATAACCTTGCAGGACATAATAAATCTATGCCACCTCAGCAAGCGTTAACATTAGTCACTAGTATTGGTTTTCTTGGTTTTTTCTTAGGTCCTCCTATCATAGGTTTTATCGCACAACAATCTTCTCTAAAGACTGCCTTTGCTATTATTGCTCTATTTGGGTTGGCTATTTCTATTCTTAGTAGATTCATTAGTATAGATCAGAAAGACTAATAAAAGGGCTATGAGATATTCTTTTCGCAATAGACTGTTATACTTTGTATAAATTTAAGCATAGAATAAAAACATTCTTACAGTAAGTTAATTTTATCTCTATATTTGATGCGATTATAAAACGTACAAATAATGTTTACATTCTTACAAGTCCCTGTTAACGCTGTGACAGAAGCAGCAACTAATCTTGCTGAAACTACTACTCAACAATCTGAAATATCAGCTTTAGACTTTGTCTTAAAAGGAGGGGTATTTATGATTCCTATTGTCCTATTACTATTATATACGATCTATGTATCTATAGAGCGCTATTTATATATCTCTAAAGAGACTAAGTCAAATAAGAACTTAATGGGTAACGTCGTTGCTCTATTACAAACGGGGCAACTTGACTCTGTAAAAATGACTCTTGACAACGAAGACAGTGCATTATCACGTGTGATTAAAGAAGGTACGATGTCTATCGGAAGACCTATCTCTGAGATAGAGTCTAATATGGAACGCGTAGCGACTATTGAAATTGGTACTATGGAGAAAAAGTTAAGTCACTTAGGACTTATCGCAGGTATAGCACCTACTTTAGGTTTCGTAGGGACTATCTTAGGAGTTATCAAAATCTTCTATAATATATCTATCTCTGAAGACATCAGTATCGCTAATATCTCTGGAGGTCTATATGAAAAGATGATTAGTAGTGGTTCTGGTCTTGTCGTGGGAATTATAGCGTATGCTATCTATCACCTTCTAAACTCATCTATTGACAATTATTTATTAAAGACTCAGAAGGCTATTCTTGAATTTATAAATGCAATACAACGACCAAATGGCAATTAAAAGAAACAAACGATTCCAAGCAGAAGTAGCTACCTCTTCACTTAGTGATATTATGTTCTTCTTACTGCTGTTCTTTTTGATTATTTCTACTTTAGCTAATCCTAATGTGATTAAGATGATGCTACCGAAGGCTGCAAATAACGAGAAGACGACAACACAACATATCAGTATTTCTGTCACAGAAGATAAGCGTTACTTCATCAATAAAAAGGAAGTAGCCCTATCAGAACTAGAAGGAGAGTTATTAGCACAGATGGGAACGCACACTGACCAAGCTGTAGTGGTAAGAATACCTTTTGACTCACAGATACAAGAGTTAGTAGATGTACTCCAAATAGGAGTTAAGAACAACCTTAAATTTGTTATCGCAACACAAGCGAAATAATATACGCAAAAAGGGATGAACATCAGTTCATCCCTTTTTTATCTCTATACTCTCTTAATTTAAAGAGAAGTTATATACTATCTGACCTACTTGCTTGTCTGGAGCTTTAGGATTAGGTTGCCATTTGGTTTGCATAGCTGCTATCCTTGCTTGATCTAACAGACACTTCACTGTATTGGTTGATCCTTTTACACCTGCACGAGCCTCTATCGTATTCCCTGATTGGTCTACCCAAACTTCTACTACTACCTTACCTACCTCATTACACAGATACTTTGGTAGTGGCTTTACTAAAGCAGCTCTACCTTCTAAAGAATAACCTATTCCACCACCTACACCCGTTCCTGTTCCACTTCCCGTACCACCACCTGTTCCGCTTCCGCTACCTGGCCCTACACCACTACCATTTCCCGAGCCTGTACCACTACCGTTACCTACTCCATAATATCCACCACTACCTGATAGTCCACCATTGGCATTATTACTATTACCTCCGTTACCAGTACCACCTTTGCTACCATTCATCAGACTGCTTAGCGCATCCTTAGTAGCATTAGATACGTCAGGTTTCTTAGCTACAGGTTCTGCTTTCTTGACTTCTTTTACCTCTGTCTTTTTAACAACAGGTTTATCTGTTACTACTACTTTTTTATCAGTCTTAGTCTTATCTACTTTATTTACTATTACAGGTGCCTCATCATTCTTCTCATAAGCGATTACCTGCTCTTCTTTAACTGTTTCTACAGGTTGTACCACTTCTTTCACAGGCTCTACTATTGGCGTATGATCTTCTGTCGCTAAGGGAGCAGGACTACCTTCTAAAGCGATAGATACACCTGTACCTCCACCTCCTCCACCTCCGAAGTAGTTATGAGCGGTCTGCGTCTCTATAAATCGTATAAAATATAGCATAACAAATAATAACACTGCTACACCTACTGTAATATATATCGACGTTCTCTCTTCTTTTGAATAATTCATACTCATAATGGTATCCCTATGATTCTCTATTGTAATACAGCAAATGTATATTATTTATGACTTAATATTTTTATAAAATTGACTTTCCTCTTGATTTAACTATAATTTACTAATATAGAGAGCCTATAACAACAAAAAAGCCCAATCATCACTGATTGGGTTGTATATATTATTCTGCTAAATGCTTATTCTTTGCTTTTCTCTTTAGTAGTCGTTCTCTAAATATCGCTACCTCTTTTTCTAGCTCATCTCTTTTTGGTTCTCCTATCATACCGAATACCTCATCCTTTACTTGAGCCCAAGTCTTTAAATCTCTAACGTTCTTACTTTCTTCCATAATGCCGTTTATTGCTTTAATAATCTTTATGTGTGATTATTCTCTCAGCCAAAATAATGCCATAAGTATAGCTAACACTACTTTATTATTTTAGATTTCTATTTATAAGTACGGCTAACCTCAACAGACTTGCCATTAACTAGTTTATATTTTACTTCTAACACCTTATCACTATCCTCTGTACTTTCCCAATACTTTATCTTATAAGGCTTATTATCCTGTACACTATACGTTGTCTCTGTTTCATTTCCATTTCCATCTGCAGTAAAGGTAGATAAAGTTTGATTCAACGGATTTAACGTCATTAGTGAACTATAATCTGTATTAAAGTTCTTATCATATTTAAATTTCTTCGTAGTTGGGTTATAGATCAAATAATATTCTCCATAATCCCCTTTACTCACGAATGGGTAATAATGCGACACTACGATATCTAAATACCCATCGAAGTTATAATCTCCCATACTCACTTCTACACCTGATTTCTTATATGTATAAGATTCAGGTAATGTTATCTCCTGAATAAACTGCTTGTGCTCATCATAAATCTTCACTGAATTAAAAGCTACGTAATACTCATTATAACTCTGCTCTTCACACTTACCCACATTGGCTTTATAATAGAACACTGCATCGGCATTCTTCTCTACAGCATTAAACAGAAAGTTCATCACCTTGTTATTAGACTTATTTGTCCACTTACCTTCTAATACCTTATGTGTAGCAAAGTCTCCCGCCTGGAATATCCCTGTCGTTTTACGTTCCCTACTCTTGACATCATACACTTCTTCACTAAAGCTAAATGTTTTCACAGGCATGTCGCCTACCAATGTTATAGGCTCATTAGTAGGATATTTTGCGTAGATATATTTTCCATAAACCCAATTGCCATTCTCTTTATATTCCATATACGCCTTGATAGGGTACTTGTCTATCATCCCATCATAAGCGATAGTTCTACTTGTTATTTTCTTTTGTCCCAACATTGGCAAGTTAATCCCTAATATCAACAGTAACATTAACAATTGACTCTTATCTAATTTCATAGCAATGACTTTTAAACAAAAATAGACAATATCCCTCTACCAATCACTCATACCATAAAAAAGCCCAATCATAACTGATTGGGCTATATATCTTTTAATAGTTTATCACTACCTCGCTACCTCGTTCTTCATCTTTAATAACAGACAGAGACATCGGGATGCGCTCTTGTAGTTCGTCCACGTGAGAGATAATACCTACTATTCTGTTCTCTTTATGTAAATTACTCAATGTCTCGAAGACTATGTTTACCGACTCGCTATCCTGTGTACCGAACCCCTCATCGATAAAGAAGAAGTTCTTATCTGACTTAGACAGACTCTGTACACTCTCTGCTAACGCTAAGGCTAACGACAGTGACACCTGAAAGCTCTGTCCTCCTGATAGTGTCTTCACACTTCTTGCCTTACCATTATTAAGGTAATCGATAATCTCAAACTCATTAGCTTCGTTAAGCTGTAAACTCAGCTGATTATTCGTCAATCTATGGAATCTAGCATTTGCCATATCACACAGATTCTTTAGATAGATAGAAGATACATAGTTTACAAATCCCGCTCCACTAAACATATTCATCAGTGTACCTAAGTTAGTCACACGCTTATCGATCACATCGTATTGTTTCTGTAAGGTTTGTTTCTTCGCATAGTCTTTCTCTAGTCGCTCTACCTCACCTGCTAACTTAGCTACCACCTCCGTTATCTCCTTTACCTGTGTTTCTAACTGAGTGATGACCTCCTGCTGCTTAACGAACTTCTCATGATCAAAAGCAATGTCTTTTAGCTTATCAACTAACGTATTCACTGCATTTCTAACTACTTCTAACTGTACTTCGAATGCCTGTATAGCTTCTCTCTGTTGCTCTACATTAATATTCTTACTTAATACAGCGATCACTTCTTCTACAGTAGTTAACCGATGCGTACTTAATAGTGAAGTAATAGTAGTGTTACTCTGCTCTAATGCTTGTTTTAACTCTGCTAAATCCGCTTGTACATTCTTTACATCTGCCTGTAAACTTGCTAGTTTAGGAGACATTATACTATACTGAGCAGTCAAGTCTTTATAGCGCTGTTCTACTAACGTTACATTAGCTTCACGCTGCTGAACCTGCTGCGCTAATATTGTTTCTTCTAAGTTTAGATACGTGTCTATCTGAAGTCTGATGATCTGCTCACTCTTAGACTTGACGTCACTTTCTAGACTTGCGCCTTCTAGTTCTATACTTCCTAATTCTTTAGTGAACTTCTCTACTTGACCACGGTGTAGTTCTACTTCTTTAGTGACTACAGTTAACTTATTCTCAAGTGTTTCTACTTGCTTACTGATTATCTCAGCTTGTTTCTTAAGATTGACAAATTGCTCTGCATTTCCTTTTTCTATTATCGTCCATACGAAATTAAGCTGATGAAGTTCTACTTGTTGTCTAAGGTTTTGTTCCCTTTGTTGGTTCTCTTGTCCTTGACCTAACAGTAGCTTCTTCTTATCAAATAGACTAACAGCCTTGCGTTCGTATTTCTTTAATCTGTCTTGCTTATCCTTTACCTCCTTTAAGCGATTCTCACACTGTTGTACAGATACAGTCACATCGTCTCCCTGTAGAATATGAGGATGGTGTGCCGATCCACATAATGGACAGGCTTGCCCATCGTGTAATTCGTTAGCATAACGTGCCAACTCCTGCGCCACCTTAAGATTCTGTAACTCTACTTCTATATCACTGATCTCCTTATCGAAAGTAGTTCTATAGTTCTCTATCTCCTGTTCCCACTGATTAATATCCTTTAATTTCAGTCCTGCTATATCACTATCTACTGCTTGTATCTCCGTATTTAATGAAGCCATAGACTGCTGTACCTCCTGCATACTCTTCTCAAAAAAAGACTGCTGCGTAAACCACGCATCTAAAGACATCAGCATAGTTGTATCTATTCGATTACCCTTAGCGGTATTTAGTTCATTTTCTTGATGAGTTAAAGCTTCTTTGCTTGTCTTAAAAGCTTGCTCTGCCTCCTCTACAAAAGCCTTTCCCTTCTTATGACGCTCTAATAGAATAGCCTTAGCATTATGCGCTTTCTTGATTTCCTTAATTAAGTTTAACTCATACAACTCAGCCTTTAAGTGTTCTAAACCTGCATATTGTTGCTCCGCTACCTTCAGTTCATTGCTAACTTTAGTGAATTGCTCTTGTAGATCAGTTGTTTCTTTAGTGACAGTATTTAATCTTGTCTCACGAGTAGCTACTTTCTCAGTTACATTCTTCTGTTCTACTAACACAGCAGAGAATGCCTTATCTAGCTGTTCATACTGAATCAACTCATTCTTCTGAGTAGTTATTTGTGGTACCTTCTCTTCTAATAGTGCTAATTCGGTCTTCTTCGTTGCCAATGTCTCAAAGTCATCTTTCACTGCTTTGAGCTGTTGATAGCTTTCGCTCTCTTGCTTATATGTTTTGTTCAGCTCGTTACTCTTCTCACTCTCCTGAAGATGTAGTGTCTTCTTTTGTGTAATTTCCTCTGTTGTAACTTGGCTAAAACTCTTTAATTCTCCTTCTATTACGTTTAGACTCTCCTTAGTAGTACCATATAAACGCTTCGCCTTATCTGCCAAATCAAAACGATCTAAACCAAATATCTCCTGCATCATCTTGGTTCTATCCTTACCGCCTAATTCGATAAACTCTCTAAACTTCCCTTGTGGAATAATAATCGTACGTTTAAAGTTCTCATAACTTAGCCCAACGATATCAGGCATATTAAGTTCCTTCTGTGGTACCCATATCCCATCTTCATCTTTATATAACGTCGTATCACCTCTCTTCACATCATCAAATTTTTTAGAATTTCTTCTAAACTCTCTGTAGATGCGATACTTCTCTTCTTTAAAATTATAGAACTCAAAGTCAATCACCGAGCGGTCTGACTTTAGGTTCATCATATTATAAGCACGCTTATCATTCTTATTCATACGCTCCGTCTCTCCATATAATCCGAAAGAGATTGCCTCTAATATCGACGACTTACCTGATCCGACCTTTCCGAATATACCGAATAACCCTGCCTCTATTAGACTTGTGAAATCTATAACCTGCTTCTCTTGATATGAATACAGTCCTTCTATCGTTAACTTAATTGGTATCATACTGTACTACTCTAATATCTCTTTAAACAAATCCATTAACTCCTCATTAGGCTCTTGCCCTTTATTTCTCTCTTTAAAGTAATCTCTAAAAAGCCCTTGCATATCCTGATCTAGATTGACTTGCTTCGCATTAGACTGTTCGCCTTTATCACTCAGTGTGACCTGAGGAATAATAGTGATAATCCCATCGTGAGCAGAGTATAACCTCTTCATATCATCCGCATTTAAGAACGTATCACTAACGATAGTTAATTCTACTAATTGATACGGATTAGCGACTAACCACTCCACCGCATCATCTACACTGCTAAACTTCATACGAGATAGCTGACGTCCACTCTCTAGAGGTACTTGCGTATAAGTAATGGACTTGCCTGCTTCAGCATCTAATATCATCACACACTTCTGCTGTCCTGCCTCACTAAAACTATAACTAAGCGGACTACCTGAATACACTACAGGTCTATCCTCTGGGCCTACCTGATGTGCTCTATGTAAATGTCCAAGAGCAGTGTACTGCACTTGCTCTGGGATGATATCACTATAGATAATATCAGCATTACCGATCTTTAGAGGTTTCTCTCCATCAGGTTCATCTAACAGCTCGCCATTGCGATTCATCATATACAGGTGTGAGATCAGTAGATTCACTCCCTTAGTCTTACAATATTTATCTGCTAATGCTTGCCAATTCTCCCCTAGCACTTCATTAAGAGCAGTCCCCTTATCTTCAGTATCTAAAGCTTTCTTAAGCCTCAGCTCGTTAGCATAAGGAGTATGTAGTATGCGTATCGGCTGCTTAAATCGGTCTAACTTCAATTCAAAAAAGCCATTTGCTGACCTCGATATTTTAAATTGGTTCTCGATCTCAAAAGGTGTCACAGCAGCATTAGGTAATCCGACCAAGATAATCCCACACTCACGTGCTAATGGATCCGGAGCATCTATGCGCTCAGGGCTATCGTGGTTACCTGCTATAGCGATGACAGGACGCTCACCATTTTTGGCAAGGCGTTTCAATGTTTTATAAAATAACTCTACAGCCTCTACGGGTGGGTTAAAGGCATCAAATAAATCACCTGCTACTAAGACAACATCCACTGCCTCACGCTCTGCTATTTCACAGATCTCGTCAAGCACTTTGCGCTGTTCCTCTAAGCGACTAAAATTATCTAATCTCTTTCCTAAGTGCCAATCGGCTGTATGTAGAATCTTCAATCCCATTTATCTTTCTTTGTTTTCTAGTGGCTCAAAGATACTAACTATATCAGGGTTTATACGTCACTTTTAAGATTAGCTTAATCATTTTTTTAGCAATAAATACCTCAACAATGAACTTATTTTCGCTTTACAATTATAAATGACAACACCCTATTAATACAGTGTATTAATGGGGTGTTCTTATTTATAAATCAACTATGCTCACTTATATCTCACATCCTTCAGGACCACAAGCCCCTGCATCACTACCACCTTTCATCTCGAATTTAGGTTGGCTTTCTTGGTATGCTTGTGTTAACGCTTCTACGAATGCCTCAGTAGGTTGTGCTCCTGACACACCGTATTTTCTATCCAATACAAAGAATGGCACTCCTGACACCCCTAGAGTACGTGCCTCTGCGATATCTGCATTTACCTCTTCTAACTGCGCATCAGAGATTAAGAATGTTCTTGCTTCTTCTGCTTTTAATCCTATCTCCTGTGCGATAGCAACTAATACTTCTATATCACCTACATTCTTTCCGTTAGTGAAGTGCGCTAAGAATAATGCTTCTTCTGCTTCGTTCCCTTTACCTTGCGCTTGAGCAAAGTGAATAAGGCGATGTGCTCTGATGGTATTCACAGGGATAGACTGATCTTGTTTAAAGTCTATTCCAACCGCATTACCTGCTTGTTGCAGATTATCCATCATCCCTTGTATTTGTGCAGCAGGCATACCTTTGCGTTGAGCTAAATAGTCTTTCGTTGACATCTCTAATCCCTCTACAGGCAAGTCTGGATCAAGCTGAAAGCTTTTCCACTCTACTTCTATCTTATCTGCGAAAGGCAACTGTACCAACGCATTCTCAAAATTCTTCTTTCCAACGTAACAAAAAGGGCACATTACGTCTGACCATATTTCAACTTTCATATCTTATCTATTTAAATGAGGAGCTAACTGAATAACTCTATACCCAAAGATAAAACTAATCCAACTGAGTACTTCTCTTCTTAACAATAATTAAATA
This sequence comes from Myroides oncorhynchi, assembly GCF_020905415.1. NCBI lineage: Bacteria > Pseudomonadati > Bacteroidota > Flavobacteriia > Flavobacteriales > Flavobacteriaceae > Myroides > Myroides oncorhynchi. Next base: position 403,456 of record NZ_JAJJMP010000001.1, read on the forward strand.
GTATCCAAAAGGGAAGTGCCTGTGGTAAAACATATAGCTTTTGCCATATTCAGAAGAATTAAAAGTTATTACTTCACCCAATTATTCTTACCTGCGATACCTCCTGATATAATCAGTGTACCTGACATTACTAATAGAAAGACAAGTGATAATGACCACGCCTGTGATAGATCAAATAAAGCTCCAAATATAGGTGGTCCACACGCTGCGATCAAGTATCCGATAGACTGCGCCATACCCGATAACTCTGCTGCCTGTGTAGTTGTACTTGTGCGCAAAACGAAGAATAACATCGACAAACTAAATGCTAATCCACTTGCCGTACCTATCAGTACACACCATAGTGCAATAAGGTTAACCTTAAATATTAATAACCCTGCTATCCCTACTGCAAACAAGACTCCTGTCGCTATGGCTAATAGCTTCTGATTAGGAAGTTTACTTGCTATAATAGCTCCTATAAACGTCATCGGCAACTGTGCGAACTGCATATATGATAATAACCATCCTGCTTCTTCTCTCGGAATCCCCCAAGTAATAGCCATCTTAGGTAACCACGCTGCTAGACAGTAGAACAGTAATGACTGTACACCCATAAATATAGTAACTGCCCACGCTGTCTTAGACTTGTACATATTAACTTTTACTTCGTCCTGTCCTAATGAAGCTGTTGGTTGTACAGCTTTATGTTTCTTCACTTGTGGTAACCAAACCACAATAGTCACAACACTTAGTACTATCCATATTCCGATAGATCCCTTCCATCCCATTTCTGTGAACTTACCTAAGCTAATACTAAACCCTGCTGCTAATGCTGCTGTAAGGTTCATCGCTACAGAGTATATTCCCATCATCGTACCAACGTTCTTCTGGTAGTTATTTTTGATGTATGCAGGCATTAATACATTCCCTACTGTGATAGCAATACCTACTAAAGCCGCTCCTAAAAACAGAGTAACTAAACTTCCATAAGGTCTAATCACTAATCCTATACTCAATAAGATTAATGAGACTAATAAGACTATTTCCATTCCGTAACGACGTGATATCCTAGGCACCATACTCGACAAAAATCCAAATGCCATCAGTGGTATTGTAGTCACTAAACCTGCTGTAGTATTAGATAACGCAAGGGACTTGCTTATCTCACTGATCACAGGACCTACAGAAGTTAGGGGAGCTCTAAGATTAGAAGCGATGAAGATTATCCCTAATAACATCAGTATCTTCTTCATCTTAGAAGTTTCTTCTATATAATTTTCCATTGTTGTTTGTTTTAAAAAATGTGTATTGTTATTATAGGGTACAAAAATAAAAGCTAATAAATGATTATATTCGCCATATATCATAACTAAAACGACAAGTATGAGTAAACCCCAGTTAGTAGATCAAGTTGAGAAGAAAGGGTTCTCTTGGCATGCGGAACTATGGAAGCACAACAATGAGTTTCACCATCACAAGAAAGCCCAACTCGTATATGTAGAATCAGGATATCAATATCTACATGTTGAATCATGCCAATTCTTATTGCCTCAAAACCACGTAGCCTATATTCCATCCAATATGCCACATAAGACTACACATGCTTCTGAACACGTATCACTGCGTACGCTATACTTTGATGTGGATGACTTACCTCTGTTTTACGATAAATTATACCTGTTCTCTATACCAAGTGTACTAAGAGAAATGATTATGTATACTGAAAAGTGGTCTATGAATATGGAATATGAGGAGAGTGAACAAACTTTCTTAAGAGCCATCTTATTAGAGCTTCCCTCTTTCGTGCAAAATGCTGTACCGCTTATCACTCCTGTACCGCGTACAAAAGTATTACTGGATGCTACAGCATATATTCACAAACATTATCAAGCAACTATAACCATAGATGAGTTGGCAGAATTGTGCTTTATGAGTGTGCGTACCTTAGAACGTCAATTCAAAAAAGAAACAGGCATAAGCATCGCCAAATATATACAGATGATGCGTATCATTAAATCAATAGAGTTACTCAGTGAAGGACAACATACTATTAGCGAAATAGCATTATCTGTAGGGTATAATAGTGCACAATCATATAGTAATGTATTCACTAAACTTATAGGTCAACGTCCCACTGAGTTTATGCAACAGAGTCTTACTCTATAATCAAACTACTATTCTAAATGAACGGATAACCTAAGACTGCGACCAATAAAAAAAGTCGGTTTATAACAAACCGACTTTTTTTATTTAAAAACAATACTTCTTAGTAATCTAAAGAATCTTCAGGAGCATCTGATATTTTAATTTGAGTAAACTCTGGATAATTAACTAAAAAATCCTTTTTTAGTGCATATCCTATAGATTGTCTCGTACCAGAACTTCCATTAAATACAGAAGGAGATCCCTTTAGCCATTTTGTTTCATACACTTTGGCATCTGTCTTTGCATCTTTTACTGTTATTTTAGCATGACGTTTACTCTTACTGTATTTATAAACTTGTACTTCAAGTACAAAATCAGCATCTTCTTTAATACTAACTAACTTACATGTAGAGAAGCGTCTGAATTCAGAGAGCGCCATTCTCTTTGCATCCTCTCCATTTACATTTACCTTATTTTCGGTATCGACAAACTCTATATAAAACTTAGAATCTTTCGTTAAAGTAGGTGCTATGGTTGTACTTATTTCTAGGCAATCACTAGAAATAGTAGATTCTACAGCATGTGATAGAGTGCCTATCAATAAAAATGTTGTACTTAATAATATAGACTTTTTCATATTGTGTAAATAGTGATTTTGTTTGATATATTTTCTCTTTCAAAGCAAATACATTTTTTAAGACTAATCATAATAATTTTTAAACAATAAAAAAGCCAATCTTTTCAATTAGCTTTGTATTCTATACTTGTAATTAGTTTACAAGTGGTAAGAATCCGTATTCTTTAGCATAACGCAACATTTGCTCTTCGAATGATTTAGGTTGTTCTACTTTATAATCAGTAACTTCTCCTTTATCGTTCTTCACAGGCACAATGTATGGGTTAACAAATCCTCTATATGGAGCAGAATTAAACTTAGCATTACGCGTTAATACTTCTTTGTGTATCGCTTGATCTACTTTTACACCATAAGTTTCTACTAACTCTTGTCCTGCTTTATAATCTCCCTCAGACTTGATACGTTGTGTCTCTTTTAAAAGTTGTCCAAACAAGTCGTGTAATTTATCATAGTCAGTAATGTTATAGTATGTCTTACCATCACGAACTACTTTCTCTATTACATTGTCTTTCTTACCTTTTTCAAATACCCAAGCACTCACCCATTGGCGATTTCTCATGTGTGCTTCTTCGATATCAGCTCCTGGCTCTAAACGCACTAACTGAGTCATTAACCCGTTGCGGATATAACCATCATAAGCTGCTTTACCTACCGACTTCCAATCATCTACTAATCCTAACTCTTGTAACTTAGGACTGTATAAATAGAATAAACCTACTAAGTCAGCACGTCCTTCTTCTAAAGTAGAAGCATAACTTTTTAAAGTCTCTTTAGGTTGTCCCACTCCTTTGTTAATTTGTCCAGATGCATGCCCGATTACTTCGTGAAGCGCAGTGTGTAATTTATCTGCTAACTCTCCATACTTCTCTTCTAACTTTAATTCTTCTTCATCGTGAACGAACTCTTTTAATTTGTCCGAACCACCTGCATGGTTATAAGAATCGATAATATTACCTAATGAGATTGATTTAGAACCGTGTTCTGCTCTAATCCAGTCAGCATTTGGTAAGTTCACTCCAATAGGTGTACTTGGAGATGCGTCACCTGCTTCTGATGCTACGATAACAGTCTTATAAGTAACACCTTTAACGTTTTTCTTTTTATGAGCATCCATTAATGGAGAGTTATCCTCAAACCATTGTGCTGATTGAGAGATCACAGCCATCTTTTTAGACATATCAAAGTCGTTAATTTGCACCACGCTTTCATAAGATCCTTTATGACCTAATGGATCTGCATATACCTCAATAAATCCATTGTTATAATCGATATTTCCTTTTGTAGCCTTTACCCAAGCGACGTTATAATCATCCCAAGTCTTCAAATCTCCAGTTTGGTAATATTTGATTAATAATTTAAGTGCATCTCCTTGTTCTTTATTCTCTGCTACAGTTACTGCTTTTTCTAACCAAAAGATAATTTGATCAATTGCTTTACCATACATTCCTCCACTCTTCCATAATTTCTCTACTAACTTACCATTCTCTTTAACTACTTTAGAGTTCAAACCAGTAGATAATGGGCGGTCTGGATCAGGGCTTTTCATCGCTCCATAGAACGCTTCTACTTCATCTTCTGTGATACCTTCACCATAGAAATTAACAGCAGATCCCTTCACAAGTCCTTTTGCCAAGTCAAGGTTTACCTTTTTATTATCTACGTTATTAAATAAAATATTAGAGATATTTTGATCTAACACTGTATTTGTTTCTTTCAATAAAATAGAAAAATACGCTTGAGAAAACCCTGGTTTAATCTTATCATTAGAATAATGGTGGTGAATACCATTAGAGAACCATACGCGTTTAACATATGTAACGAACTCTTTCCAGTCTTCAGACTCTTTATCACCTTTATAATTTTCGTACACATTCTCTAATGCTTTACGAATAGTCAAGTTGTGCTTATAGTTCTGATCCCAGATGATATCACGTCCAGCATATCCTGCTTGACTTAAATAATAAACTAACTCTTTCTCTTTTAATGTCAAGTTCTCCCATCCAGGTATCTGGTATTTTAATACCTCGATATCTCCAAATTGATCAATACTATATTCAAATTGTTCTGTATCTGCCACTCCTTCAGTTCCTTTTTCAGTTCCTTTTTTTTCTCCGCATGATAGTGCCATAGCAGAAGCTATCACAATACACGCCATTGTGTTTAATTTCATATTATAGTTTTTATATTGTGTCTAGACAAATATATACATATTGCCTATAACGAATCTATTAAATCGTCTGCAAAATTATATACAAGCCTATTTCTTTAAATAATCATCAGCAAAATGAGTATCTGAATTAGGGTTGTCAAACTTGGCCTGGTTGTAAGCATTTGACTTGTTCTTAGGAATACTAAGGGACTGCCATTCAGCATTGCGTATCATTTTACCAATAAATATAATCTGACCTATGTGATAAGGATAATGCGCTAACTGTCTATAAAATGCTTCTGCTACAGTATGATCTTGATTGCGAATCTTAATGATACACTGTATATTTTCTTCATCTATACTATCAATAGTTGCAAACAATACATTCCACGCCTTATCCCAATTAGTAATTAACTCATGTCTGTTGTATACTCCATCTGCAAACTCTTCATCTCTATTTCTCCAAGTTTTCTCACCATCTTCAGTAAAGAAGTTAGTAAAACGCGAAAGTAGATTACCCGTGATATGACGCATGATCATAGCTATTGAATTACCTTCCTCATTTAGCTTGAGATTCAATTCATCTTGAGATAAGAGTAAGACGGTCTTATCAACCATCTGTCTGTAGTATTCGAATTGCTTGCGAATACCCGCTAATTCTTGTAATGTCATAATTGGTGTTTTATGGGGTTGTTTTGTTCTTTGGTTTCTTGGTTAAGCGTACTTGCAATGTACTATTTATAGTAGAAATACTTCGATTAAAGGCAAAAAAAAATAACCCGAAGGTTATTTTTTCTTTACTAAAGGATGATTAAGCCCTTTTACATTATTGTTTATAACATCATATGTTTTTAGATGTTTAAATAGCTCTGTTAGGTTTCTAAAGCCATAATCTCTAGCGTCAAAACTAGGATTAAGCTTACGAAGGTTACCTCCTACAGTAGCAATATATGCTTCTACCTCCTCGTCTACAGACATATCGAAAGCTTTATCTATCAGTCTATATTCTTTCTTCGTTAACGCTTTAGTATCGTCATCATCATCGGAATCCGTTTTCTTAACAATTCCACTTGCTCCTTTACTAACAATAACCTCTTTAGGCATCAGCGTCTCACAGTAAGTAAATATCTCACAGGATTGAACGAAAGCATTTGGAGTTTTTTTCTCTCCTACTCCCATCACGAAGATTCCTTCTTCTCTAATGCGCTTTGCTAACCCCGTATAATCACTATCACTTGATACGATACAGAATCCATCTACCATCTTATCATGTAGAATGTCCATTGCATCAATAATCAGTGAACTATCAGTAGAGTTCTTTCCACTAGTATAATTAAACTTCTGTATAGGCGAAAATGATAAATCATTTAATAAATCCTTCCAGCTATTCATTTGCGGTGTTGTCCAATCCCCATAAATACGACGGACAGTCACCTTTCCATATTTAGAAACTTCTTCTAAAATCTTATCTAACAACTTAGCTTGTGCATTATCACCATCCACTAAGATTGCTATATTATTGTTTTGTTTTTCCATCTTATTTTCCTTTTCGAAAGCTCTAAAATACGAAAATAGACCTATCTAATAAAGAGTAATAACAAAAACATAACTAAATAGAGTCAAAAAATTAGTCTATTAAAGTAAAACTTCCTGTAACATACTGACTCTCTCGGTTGCCATCTTTACCATCATAAGACCAAAACGCAGTGACTTCCCCCGTTTTAGTATTAATAATTTGGCTTACTGTGAAACCGTCTTTTTCTATCCAGTTTAAAAAATGTAGATTGTTAGATAGTTGTTTATAACTCAACTTTTCATCTCCCTCATTTTTCACTCCATCTTCTCCTATAGTACTCCAATGTAACGTTTCTGCATCAGTATAAGTAATTGTAGCTTTCATCTCTGGAAACTGTATTTCAGCTTTATGCCCAATAAGGGTACTAGTGTGGCTAGCACTAGTACTGTTTGTTGTTTCCTTTGAAATAGATTCTTTTGAGTTATTAGACTGACACGCTCCTAAAAATAAAGTAATGGATACTGAAGCGTATAATATCTTGGTTTTCATTGTTCTATATTTAAGTACAAAAATACTTTGTCTCTAAATCATAAACATTGAACTACTTCAATAAATTACATTTTCTTCTTACTGCGTATTTTACTCAAGAACTCTTGAGAAATTCCTAGATAAGAAGCAATCTGAATATTAGTCAATCTCTTTAATAGTGAAGGATAGCGATTACAGAAATACTCATACTCCTCCGTAGCGTTCATAGATAATTTATTAATTATCCGCCGTTGGAGTGCAGCACATTCTTGCTGTGTCATACGTCTATAAATCCGTTCTAATCCAGATACCTGATCATACAACGCCTCCTTTACTTCTTTTGTTATAAACAAGATTTCACTGTCTTCTAAAGCTTGTATACTTGTCCTAGAGGGCAGTCCATTATTGTAACTCTCCAAATCTGATATCCACCAATCTTCTATAGAAAAGTGAATAATATGTTCATCTCCTTTATCGTCTAAACAATATTTTTTAAAACATCCTTGTATAACAAAAGCTTCAAAATCACATACCTCTCCCGCCTTTAATAAATAATCTTTCTTTTTGACATGTACAGTCTGAAAAGAAGCGAGTATAAGCTCCTTCTCTTCTGTAGTTAATATCACTCCTTTGCGTTCGAAATTATCTATTAATGAGGCTTTATCCATTGAGTACTTTTTTACTTTATAATTTTTACAGTTAACTATTATAACTTTTATTTACATAGTAACCTACTATTTATCTTTCTTAAAATCTGCTTGTAATACACTTTACATATCATTTATACCGATTTTAAACTACACATACAGTACTAATATACAACTAGTTAAAAAATAAATTGCATTATTTTTAAAAAAACAATTACTTAATGTTGTAACAATTTAATCAAAACTATGACTATTATAGTAACCTTAATCAAATATAAAATAAACTTAACTTAATAACTATTATGAAACTTAAACTAAGTGTCATCCTTTTCCTTACGATGGTTTGCTCTATATATGCGCAACAAAAAGGAAAAATAACAGGGATCATCTTTGATACGACTGTAAACCAATCAGTCCCTTATGCTACTATTTCTCTTAAATCAGGAGAAAATATAGTAACAGGAGTTATGTCTGAAGACAATGGTAAGTTCGAATTAACTGCTCCTTTAAGTAAATATACTTTAGAGGTACAGTTTATCGGATACCAAACGTACACAAAAGAATTTGAGCTAAAAGAAGCTACTTATAACTTTGGTACTATAAACTTAACTCCAGAAGCAACTACTTTAGAAGGAGTAAACATTATCGCAGAACAATCTACAATAGAACAAAAGATAGATAGAAAAGTAATCAATGTAGGTAGAGACCTAACTACTGCTGGTGCTACAGCGGGAGAGATTATGAATAATATCCCTTCTGTAAACGTAGACAAAGATGGTAAAATCTCTCTTAGAGGAAATGAAAATGTACGTATCCTAATTGATGGACGCCCTACTAATATGTCTTCTGAGCAAGTATTAAAACAAATCCCTTCTACGTCTATTAAGAGTATAGAGTTAATCACTAACCCTAGTGCAAAGTATAATCCTGAAGGTATGTCTGGTATCATTAATATTGTATTGCACAAAAATACAATGGACGGTTTTAATGGTTCTATAGACACAGGTACAACTTTTGCTCATTATACAAAGAACTCTAATTCTGTTAACTTAAACTATAGACAGGGAAAACTGAATTTTTATGGTAACGGTAGCTATTCTTACTCACAGGGTAAAAACCAAGGTGATATGATGCGCTATGACTTAATGTCTCCTACAGAGATTCGCATAAAATCTATCAATAAAAATTACCTATATAAAGTAGGGATGGATTACTATATAAATGACAACAATACTTTATCGTTCTATACTAATCAAAGTACTAATGATGGAAATACAAAATTAAGAAATGCTACTATTTACCCAGCTAATCAGTTTGAAGATATTCATCAATTTACAAGATATACTGGTACGAATAAATATAGCTCTTATAACTTAGCATATAAACACTTATTTGAAAAGAAAGGCCATACTCTAGATATTGAAGGTAACCATAGTCGTAATAAATCTGATAACGATGGAGATTATAATACTACGTATGGTACAAATCCTAATCAGTTCTATCAAGATAATAGTGATAACAAAAACAACTTAACTACCGTTAATATTGATTATGTAAACCCTTTAAATGATCATACTAAATTAGAACTAGGTGCAGAAGCTAGAATCTCTAGAGCTGATAACTCATTTAATTCTAACAATTCACTTTCAGCAGTTGATACTCGTAATATTAATAATAAATACGACCAAGATATTTACTCTGCTTATGTAACATTTGGTCAGACCTATGGGAAATTTAATTACCAATTAGGTACCAGATTAGAAAGCTATAAAGTAGAATCTACTTTAAATGGTAAAAGCAATTTTAAAGATGATTATTTGACATTATACCCTTCTGTTTATTTAGGATATACGATGACTGATAACGATATGTTTAACTTAAGTTACAGTAGACGTGTAGACAGACCTAGTATCAATCAAACTAACCCTGTAAGACAATTCTCAACTCCATTAATGACAATGGTGGGTAACCCTGAGTTAAAACCTCAATTCACTAATTCTGTTGAACTAAACTACACTAGAATGTTTATGAACAAAAGCAGCGTAACTGCGGGAGTTTACTACAGAAGAATTAACAAGGAAATCAATCAAGTAATCTATGATGATCCAGAAAATGATAACCCTAATGCATTATTAATGACATTTGACAACTACAAATCAAATGATGCTTATGGATTTGAACTTTCTGCTAATATAAAATTAACTGCATGGTGGGATATGCAACCAGCTATTGATTTCTCAAGTATTAAACAATCTGGTTATGTATCTAAACTAAACACTACAACATCTAGTATGGATTTAGTAGAACGCAATATTACTGCTAGCGCCTTTAATGCTCGTTTAAACAGTAACTTTAAAGCTACTAAGAACTTAAGATTTAACTTATTTGGATTCTATAGAGGTCCTGTAGATGGTATCACTATGGATTCTAAAGAAATGTACAAAATAGATGCAGGTGCTAGATATGCTTTATTAGATAATAAATTAAGTATTAGTGCTAGATTTAGTGATATATTCAATACGATGAAATTTAAATATACTTCTGAATATCCTTATCCTTCTAGTGGTCAATTTACTTGGGAAAGTAGATCAGTATACTTGGGAGTAAATTATACTTTCGGAGGTGGAAAAGGACGTGCACTACAAAGAAAAAACAGAGATACAAACACTAAACAAAGTGGTGGTACTGGTGGAGGTTTATTCTAATAAACTAACAATGTTACACTAAACAATATTTTTTCAATTATTACTAAAAAAAGCTGTTGTCTCAATTGAGATAACAGCTTTTTTGTTTGAGAGAATTCTTTACTTTTTATGTTTACTAAGAAACGTTGTCACTACTGACAAGGCATTTTCTCTTACTTCTTGATGTGATAAAAACAAATCGTGTATTCCATCCTTGATACGTACTTTCTGAACATTGGCTCCCAATCTTGCTCCTATTTTTTCTATATCCTTAACATTGAGAACAATATCAGATGATTGAGAAGATGCTGTCCATTTAGAAGGGTTTCCTGACTGCTCACTATACATCAGTAAAATAGGAAAATCCTCATGTAGCACTACTTCTTGTATCAATTCTTGAGCATGCTGCACTGCTAATATCCAAGCATAATAAACTGGAAAAGGCTTGACAGGCTTCCAATCTGTATTATACTCCCATTCGCCATTATATGTTTTTAAAAGTGACTTACCATATATATCAGACATCTGATCATTAGAAGCATACATATCTTTTGCCACTTTCTTTTTTGCTACGACACCTATAAAAGGTTTCATATAAAAGGAAACATTAAAATCCAAGAAAGGTGAATTAAGCATCAATCCGCTTAACCGCTCCTTAAGCAAACCAAACATACTATAATACGTTGCCAACAACCCTCCAGTACTATGCCCTAATAGATACAATGTAGTACTGGGTTTAGCTTTTAAGATATATTCTATACTATAATCAATATCAGTAAAATACTCTCGGAGTGATTTACAATAATTAGGATGTTGATGTTCTAATAGAGAACGACCATACTTACGCAAATCAATAGCATAAAAGTCTATTCCATTCTCATTCAAATGATCCATCAGATGATATTGAAAGAAATAATCACAGAATCCATGTATATATAACACTGTCTGTCTATTCTCTGTTCTATTACTTCTTGATTCTATTAACGTCGTTACTACCTTTCCCTCATAATCATTTTCAAAGGGATGTCGATGAGTAATATACTTGTCGAATGTCAAATGCAGATTCATACTGATACCTATTAATATTATTTTATTGATCTTGACAACCGACTCCTTTGCTTACAACAAAGGAGAAAACAATCGTATAAAACTATTCTTAAGACGTTGTTTCCAAGATCTTTTATTCCATCTATGTAACTCTAATTTGATAGAATCCTTACAGTCTCTATCAAATATTTCTTTCATCTTTTTAGCAAAAGCATCGTCGTATACGACAACATTTACCTCAAAATTCAAATCAAAACTTCTATGATCAAGATTACATGTTCCTATAGAACTTATTCCTGAATCAGTCACAAATGTCTTTGCATGAATAAATCCTTTTTTATAAAGATATATCTCAACTCCAAATTCTAAAAGCTCCTGAAAATAGGACTCTGATGCCCATTTGACTATATTAGAATCTGTGATACCAGGCAAAATCATTTTCACCTTTTTACCACTAAGTGAAGCCATTTTGATAGCTAATTGTAGAGATTCATCAGGTATATAATAAGGTGTTGTAATACAGATTTCTTTATCTGCCATTTGTATTGCTTTAAGAACACTATACAATATAGAAGGTACATCAGAATCTGGTCCTGAAGAGATTACTTGCAGAGGAACATCACCTAAAGCTAAATTATCCTGTATAGGAAAGTACTTTTCATCAAAAGCTAAATCTTGTTTACTACAGAAGTTCCAATCAGCTAAGAAAATATATTGTAACCCATAAGCACCTGATCCCTCTATACGCATATGTGTATCTCTCCAGAAATACTCATTTGACTCCTTCTTTCGATTATCATATCTGTCTGAGATATTAATTCCGCCAGTATAAGCTATTTTACCATCAATTACGACAATTTTACGGTGATTTCGATAATTCATCCTATTGGCAAATGCTAATAAAATAATCTCATTAAAGGCAAATGCTTCTACCCCATTTGCTCTTAGATTCCGAACGATATTCTTTCGTATACTTTTACATCCAAAATCATCATAGATAAAACGAACTTTAACCCCCTCCTTAGCTTTTTGAATTAGCACCTCTTCTATCTCCTTGCCTATATCATTATTTTCATAGATATAATATTCGACATGAATTGTACTTGTTGCTTGTTTCAAATCCTCTAAAAGTCGTGGAAAGAATTCTTCTCCATTTTCTAATATTTCAGCCTTATTATCGACTAATAAAGGTCCTTCACCCATCATAGAACTAGATATCATCTTGATAAAAGAACGATTCTTTTCTATTACGACATTGCCTAATTGGTTTTGATCTAGATGAATATCATTTAACCTTTTTGTTAGTTTAGAACTATAAGCATCATTTATTTTAAGTTTTTTTGAATACATCTTTCTCTTGCGATAATTAATACCAAATGAGAAATAGAACATGATACCAAAAACAGGTACAAAGAATACCAATAATAAATAAGCTAATGTTTTTGATATTGAGTCCGTATCATAAATCACTCTTATAGCTACAATAATAGCTATAAGAAAATAAAATATCTCCAAATAGATAAACCAATCTGCCTGAACTCTTAAAAACATAATGAAAAGCGTTTCTACTAATTTTGATTACTCACTTCTAAACAATGTCTAGAATACCTAAAAGTAAAAAATAAAAAGGAGTTTAAAGAAGAATTGATTAACAAAGTGTATAAAAGCAAAAAGTCTCCCTTATGAGGAGACTATTGAGCCAGTGGAGGGACTCGAACCCACGACCTGCTGATTACAAATCAGCTGCTCTAGCCAGCTGAGCTACACCGGCAAAATGAATGCCTTGCAATACAATATTAAAAACATTTGAGCCAGTAGAGGGACTCGAACCCACGACCTGCTGATTACAAATCAGCTGCTCTAGCCAGCTGAGCTACACCGGCGACTCAATGTATTGCAATATCTAATCTTTAAAAAATTATTGAGCCAGTGGAGGGACTCGAACCCACGACCTGCTGATTACAAATCAGCTGCTCTAGCCAGCTGAGCTACACCGGCGACTCAATATTATTGTAATATTAATTCTTAAAGAAGTTATTGAGCCAGTGGAGGGACTCGAACCCACGACCTGCTGATTACAAATCAGCTGCTCTAGCCAGCTGAGCTACACCGGCAACTCTTTGTACTATAAAAATACTAACTTCTTTAAAAATTTTGAGCCAGTGGAGGGACTCGAACCCACGACCTGCTGATTACAAATCAGCTGCTCTAGCCAGCTGAGCTACACCGGCGACTCAAAATATTACAATATCAATTTTTCAAAAAACATCTGAGCCAGTGGAGGGACTCGAACCCACGACCTGCTGATTACAAATCAGCTGCTCTAGCCAGCTGAGCTACACCGGCGACTCATTTTGCGAGTGCAAAGATAGCATGGTTTTCCAATCTCGCAACACAAAACGTATGTTTTTTAAAACTTTTTTTTGCTTACATCGCGTTGATTTTCTCAACTAATTGACCAGCAACATTTTCAAGTTTTGTATAAACTCCTTTGAAATGTGCTTTTTTATTCTCAACATTTTTCTCATTCACTGCACCGATTAATTCATCGAATGATACGAATGCTTCTTCAAGTAATGCATTAGTCTCTGCAGTTGGTCCTCCAGTAGTCATTTCTTGAATATAAATCGCTTGAATAATATCACCTAATACATAGTGAATATCTTTCTTAAGGTTTTTTACGCTTGCCATAATTTCCTCTATTTAATATTAATTTGACGCAAATCTACAATTTAAAAATGGGGTAAACTACTCTTTTAAGAAACAAATATTTCCAATATAGTAGCCTCTCCTTTTAAGATTATCTCTGATACAGCTGCAGGTATAAGTACTGTGTCACCACAATTTAAAAAGTGTACTTCTGACCCGATCATAATATCTGCCTTGCCCTCAGTACACACATAAAGATAAAATCTATCAATATCTTTATTTACAGTATAAATACCTGATAATGGAATATAATTAACTGAAAAGAAAGGACACTCCACTACGTGGTTACCAATATTAACTACTTTATCATAAGTTAACTCTACTTTTTTATCTCCATAATTTATAGCTTCTAATGCCATGTCTACATGAAGCTCTCTAGAATTACCTTGAGCATCTAAACGATCCCAATCATATACTCTATACGTTATATCTGACGTCTGCTGAATCTCTGCTAACAAAACTCCTGCTCCAATAGCATGCACTGTCCCTGTCTCTATAAAAAAAACATCTCCTTTCTTAACAGGTATTTCCTTCAATATAGAAGGAAGTGTTTTAGATTCTAAATGTTCTAAATAGTCTTTTTGTACTACACCTTCTTTAAAGTCTACTACTACTTTTGCCCACTCATCTGCTTGCATTACATACCACATCTCTGTTTTACCAAAAGAACTATGACGACGCTGTGCTAAAGTATCATTAGGGTGTAACTGTATGGACAAATCCTCTTTAGCATCTAAAAACTTAAATAACAAAGGAAACTGTCTATCAAAACGAGCAATTATAGACTCGCCTAAAATATCAACAGGGTATTTCTCGATTAACTCATTTAAGTTTAACCCAGCATACACACCGTTAGCAACAATACTTATATCAGAAGATATCCCCGATATCTCCCAACTTTCTCCAACTTCATTTGAATCAATATCTTTACCTAATATTGACTTTAACTTAGTCCCTCCCCATATCCTATCTTTAAGAATCGGACGAAATAGTATTGGATATTGTTTAAAACTCATATATTAATCACTTCAATTAAAAATAAGCCTACGCTTATTTATCTTTTCCTTTTGTCTTAAAAAACGAGGGTGCAAGTTACAAATTTTCCTATTAGCAATCCCTATATTTAATACTCTCCTTTGAAAGAAACAAAATTTCTAGCTGTTTCATACAAGATTACTTCTAACTCTTTATCACTAGGGATAAAAGGTCTAAGCTTTTGCCATATTACTACTGCTATATTTTCTGCTGTAGGAATTAATGTTAAAAATTCAGGCACATCTAGATTTAAGTTTTTATGGTCAAATCGCTCTTCTATCTCTAATTTTATCAAATCAGACAGCTCCTTAAGATCCATAACGAACCCTGTCTCTTCATCCAGCTCTCCTGTCACTTGTACAATCAATTCATAATTATGCCCATGAAAGTTAGGGTTATTACATTTGCCGAAGATTAGTTCATTCTTCTCATCAGTCCACTCTTTCCTGTGCAAACGATGTGCTGCATTAAAATGAGCTTTTCTACTAACAGTTAATCTCATACTACTACTTTTTTTGAGCTTCTATAAAATGGTAAAATTTAGAAAATATAATCTTAAACCATTCAGTATATATATCTGGATGCTGCTCCATATCAAGCTTTATCCCCTCTATAGACATCCACTTCCAAGATTCTACTTCTTCTAAATTAATAGTTGGTTCTTCATCATAATATCCTATCATAACGTGATCAAACTCATGCTCCGTTAATCCATTAGCAAAAGGTGCTTTATAGATAAAACTAAATACATCACTTAATTCTACTTCGAATCCCATCTCTTCCATTAAGCGACGACGCCCAGCTTCTACGTTAGTCTCCCCTACTCGCTGATGACTACAGCAAGTATTAGTCCATAATAAAGGAGAGTGATATTTTTCAGAAGCGCGTTGCTGTAACATTACTTCATTATTCTCATTTAATATAAAAACAGAAAATGCACGGTGTAACAAAGCTTTCTCATGCACCTCCATTTTCCCCATTACTCCAACTTGTTCATCTTGTTCATTTACTAATATCACTAACTCTTCTTTCATGCCTATAATTTTATATCAACCTCAAAAATACAAAAAACTTATGGTTTTACTAACCTCTTTCGCACACTCCCCCTCTCTTTTTAAATACTAACGCAATATTGATTAATTTCGTGTATCAGAAGTAAGCTTAATCTACTATTCAGTAAGCTAAAAACACAATTCTCCCTCTAATACATTAATATCTTATTCGAGAAAAAGAACACTTTTATTATCAAGTGATACACATTAAACCCAGAATATGCGATAGACAAATAAACAAAAAGTAATTATACAAATCAGGTCTGAATTTGATTCAAGTATACTATAGCATGGTTTTAGAGCTAATGAAAGAGTGGTGAAGTAGAATTGCTTTGCAATATTTGGCTAACGCCTAATATGGGTTAAATATCACTTACTATATCTTTTTTTTAGATACTTTTGTACAAATGACTAAGATAAAAATGGAAAGACAAATAAAACTAATTTGGGACTTTAGAGGTCCTGCTGGGCAAAAAACAGCAGAACATCATGTAATACATCTCAAAGAATATGTAGCGATCGAAAAACTACCTATTACTATTATAGAATACACAATACTAGCTCCAGAACACACTATCGCCTATATGGTAGTCAATGATGAACAAATGAAACAACTTAGAGATGTCTTAAAACCACATCGCGGTGAACTATACGAGTAAAAATACATACTTATTATATCGAGATTGAATTTCAAATAACTAAATCTCGGTATAATAATATAGTTTATAAAACATCCTTTTCTCTCTATACCTCCCTTTACTTCAAAAAATCATTTCGTCAATTCCTTAATAGTTATATCAAATCAATTACTCATTTTTCTCTATCAATAATACAGGCTCGCAGTCCTTTTTTAGCTCTATAAATCTCTTCAAGTTTTATAGTTTTTTTACTTTCTTCCATCCTAATAACCTAAAAAGTGATTTTTGAGTATCCCTTAACGCCATTTTTATCCTCAACTTCTTCCCTAATAGACAATCTAAAGACTATTCTAAATAATTTTATTTCATTTTTTATCTAACAAAAAAGCACAATACACTAATAACCACCCAATTACCAATAAAACAAACTTAAACATCTATATCATCGACCTCCACTCATCTCAGTATACAACTGTCTTTGTCCTCGATTCTAGGACAATAATAGGAGAATAATAGGACAATAACTGGGTATAATGCTTAAATCTCCAAGAAACCAGCTGTCATACATCTATTATTCAGCAATCATTCTTTACTTACTATAATGTGAACTATCACCTCTACAAAATGAAATATGATTAAAAAAAGAAATATTTTTCCTCTTTTTTAACACCTATTCCATTCGCATTCAACCATCAAGTCAGAGCATCAAAGGGCTGAACAGTCTATAAAACTTTCCCAATAACTATATGCTTGGCATTCAGTTTTTATATATTAGAAAACAGGGAATAACAAAATCACAACATCACTAAAAAACAGAAATTATGGCAGAAATCAAACAAGGTATACCTAGGTCCAGTAAATGGTAAAGTAGGAACAGTCGTTGGAGTAACTTGGAGGGGAGTAAATTACATCCGTGCTAAACCTCGTAAGTCAAGTAAAAAACCATCAATGAAGCAATTACTCCAATGGGATAAGATGAGCTTGGTCTCAACATTTGCTAGTAAATTCAAAGACTTTGTCAATGCGAATTGTCCTCCTGTGCTGAAGGGTAAAAAATGGATCGCAGGTAAAGAACAAGTGATTTCTAGACTAATGACTCAAGGTATTAATTTAATCAATGGAGAACAACATATCAAAGTTGAAGAAGCTTTATTATCTATCGGAAATCTTGCTCATGCTGTCATCAAAAAGATTAATCGCCTAAAGACAGGTAAGTTTAAAGTGCTATGGGAAAATGGATTGATTAATGCATTAACTCTAAATACAGATAGACTGACGATGATGCTGTATGACGAGACCTTAGACCAGTTCATTGCTATAGCCGATGTAGGAAATCGCGTAGATAAATATGCTCATTTCAGCGTACCTACCGATTGGAGCAAGGGTACTATTTACTTCTGGAGTATGTGGAAAGCAGAGAATAGAAGTATTAATAGTACAAGCTGCTTTCATGGAATTATAGAATTAGAAAAAGAAGAGCTTAAAGCAGAAGATGGGAAGCAGGAAACAGGGAACGAGGAACAGGGAGTTGAGAATGGAAACCAACTGTTTTCGGAGGTTATACCTATAGAACAAGCTCGAGAAATATCACTTAAAAACTTTCTAGAAGAAGTTGATACAAGTACTGAAGTAGAAACTACATCATCCTTTACACCTCCTTTAAAAGAATATCAAGTGGTAGATCAAGTACATGCCGTGGAGCAAAATCCACCTATAGGTTCAGATACATCTTCTGAAAAGGAGAGATTATCCCGCTTGTTAGGCACCCCTTCAAAGAAAGAGAATTAAAAAAGTGGACTCCATCTGATTACATCCGCAAAGTAAATAAAGAAACTATCAAGCAATCTAAAACATCAGAAACTGAACTACAGAATGATCAAATGGGTAAAAAGCTGAGTAATGAACCACACTCTATACTAGCGTCTACTACTATCACAGAAGAGCAGAGAGAGTGAGTGAGGTAATATAATAACTACCTATACGAATTTTAGACTGACACATCTATATTTGATTAGAAACAAACAGTCAATCATTTAGTAAAAGTTTATTACAAGATCCATTTAGTAATTAGTTTATACTATTTGGCAAAAACGCCTTTGCGATAAAATGAAAAATAAAAAAATCCCCAGCTAAGACAACTGAGGACTATTTATCTATTTATATCCGCTGATAATTAATTCGCTTCTTTAGTCATAAACTGAATACGCATTAATCTCAACTCTTCTGTATCATAATCTCCATCAAACTCCGCCATGGCAGACTTAATATTATCTGTCTCAGAGTCCATAAAATAATCATAGATTTCTTCTTGCTGATCTTCGTCTAGTACATCATCTATCCAATATGATATATTAAGTTTAGTACCAGAATAGACTATCTGTTCCATTTCTTTTAACAGTCCATCCATATCTAATCCTTTAGCACTAGCAATATCAGATAAAGATAATTTTCTATCGACATTTTGGATAATATAAAGCTTCAAGGCAGAATTAGCTCCTGTAGATTTAACGACTAAGTCATCTGGTCTGATAATATCATTCTCTTCTACATATCTACTTATAACATCCACGAATTCCTTACCATACTTCTTCGCCTTTCCTTCACTAACACCTATGATATTAGACATCTCTTCTAAAGTAATAGGATATTTTAGTCCCATTTCTTCTAAAGAAGGATCTTGAAACACTACAAAAGGAGGAACACTATATTTTTTGGCAACTTTCTTACGTAAATCTTTTAAAATACCAATAAGCGCTTCATCAATTACCAAACTTGCTTTACTAGCAGCTAGATCAAGATCATTTTCATTAACAGAATATTCATGATCTTCTGTCATCATAAAAGACTGAGGTTTATCAATAAAGTTAAGACCAGCTTCAGTAAGTTTTAAAATACCATAAGCTTCAATATCCTTACGCAATAGATCTGCTACTAAAACCTGTCTAATTAATGCAATCCAATATTTCTCATCATGAGATTTACCACAACCAAAGAATTCTAAAGTATCCGTTTTATTCACTTTTAGTAAAGCGTTTATTTTCCCTAATAATGTAAAAACAATTTCTTTAGTTTTATAAACTTGCTTTGTACCACGTATTACTTTTAACAACTCTACGACACTGTCATTAGCCTCTACTTTCGTTTTAGGATTTCGAATATTATCATCCATGTCCGCTCCATCACCGTTCACTTCGTCAAATTCTTCTCCAAAATAATGCAGAATAAACTTTCTTCTAGACATCGATGTTTCAGCATACGCCACCACTTCTTGTAACAATGCGTAACCTATCTCCTGCTCAGCTATAGGTTTACCAGCCATAAATTTCTCTAGTTTCTCTATATCTTTATACGAATAGTATGCAAGACAATGGCCTTCACCTCCATCACGTCCAGCTCTACCCGTCTCTTGATAATAACTTTCTAATGACTTAGGAATATCATGGTGAATAACAAATCGAACATCTGGTTTATCGATTCCCATTCCGAATGCAATAGTAGCAACTACAACATCAACATCCTCCATAAGAAACATATCTTGATGCTTAGCACGAGTTTTGGCATCAAGACCAGCGTGATAAGGCACAGCACTAATACCATTTACCTGAAGTACATGAGCTATTTCTTCAACTTTCTTTCTGCTCAAACAATAAATCACACCTGATTTACCAGTATGTTGTTTAATAAAACGAATAATATCTGTTTCAACATTTTTAGTCTTCTGACGTATCTCATAAAAAAGATTAGGTCGATTAAAAGAAGCTTTAAATGTATTAGCATTTGGTATCTCTAAATTCTTCAAAATATCTTCTTGAACTTTAGGAGTAGCAGTAGCAGTCAATCCGATAATGGGGATATCTCCAAGACTTCTAATGATATTACGCAAGTTGCGGTACTCTGGTCTAAAGTCATGTCCCCATTCAGAAATACAATGGGCTTCATCAATAGCTACAAAAGATAATTTCTCCCCTTGTAAAAAGCTAACATACTCTTCTTTAGTTAAAGATTCAGGAGCGACATATAACAATTTAGTTACTCCTCTTTTAATATCTTCCTTTACCTGAGCAATCTCAGTTTTAGTAAGAGAAGAGTTAAGCACATGTGCTACACCATGCTCTGAAGACAAACTTCTGATAGCATCTACTTGATTTTTCATCAAGGCAATTAATGGCGAAACAACAATAGCAGTCCCTTCTAACACCAATGCAGGTAATTGATAACAAAGAGACTTTCCTCCTCCAGTTGGCATAATCACAAAAGTATTGTGTCCTGAGATAATACTTTTGACCACATCTTCCTGAAGACCTTTGAACTGTGAAAATCCAAAATATCTCTTTAACTCTTTGTGTAAGTCAATTTCAGTTGATTTCATTATTTTTGTATGGTATTTTACATAAATTTGCAGTACCTAAAGGTACAAAATTTCTTTAGTTCAAACATAATATTTAACATTCGCTCATTTTGAATACAGCAATTAACATATTAGACACCGCAAAAAGCACTTTATTATCTGAAAGTGAAAGCATTAAAAAACTCATCAACTATCTAACCGAGGATTTTGAAAAAGCCGTAGAAGCTATTTTCCACTGCAAGGGGCGAATAATTGTGACAGGAATAGGCAAAAGTGCACTAATTGGAGCGAAAATAGTAGCTACATTTAACTCTACAGGTACTCCGTCAATTTACATGCATGCAGCAGAAGCGATGCATGGAGATCTTGGTTTGATCCAGCCTGGAGACTGTATAATTTGTATTTCTAACAGTGGAAATAGCCCAGAAATAAAGGTGTTAGCACCTATGTTAAAAAGACATAACAATAAGCTTATCGCTATAACAGCTAATGAAAATTCTTTTTTAGCAAAAAGCTCTGACTACATTCTGTTATCCAAAGTAGATAAAGAAGCAGAATTAAACAACTTAGCGCCAATGAATAGCACTACTGCACAGTTAGTACTAGGAGATGCATTAGCTGCATGTCTAATCGAATTACGCCAATTCACAGCAGAAGATTTTGCGATGTATCACCCAGGAGGAGCATTAGGTAAAAAATTACTACTTTTGGTCAGAAACATATTAAAGAGCGAAAACAAACCATCTGTATCACCAGAATCTAGCATTCAAGATGTAATCGTAGAAATATCTGAAAAGAGATTAGGTGTAACGGCTGTAGTAGAAAATGACA
This sequence comes from Myroides oncorhynchi, assembly GCF_020905415.1. Classification (NCBI taxonomy): domain Bacteria; kingdom Pseudomonadati; phylum Bacteroidota; class Flavobacteriia; order Flavobacteriales; family Flavobacteriaceae; genus Myroides; species Myroides oncorhynchi. The sequence continues at coordinate 425,404 of NZ_JAJJMP010000001.1, forward strand.
GATTAATTGGAATTATCACAGATGGAGATTTACGTCGTATGCTTCAAAAAAGCAATAATCTAAATGACTATAAAGCAAAAGATATCATGTCTATCAATCCTAAACACATCGATAGTAATGAACATGTATCTAAAGCGTTATCAATATTAGAAGATAATTCTATCACACAATTACTTGTAACACAAGACGATAAATATGTAGGCGTTATACACCTACACGATATATTAAAAGAAGGTATAGTATAATTTATGGCAAACTCAAAAAAAACAATCAAGGAAATGTCTTTCCTTGATCATTTAGAAGAATTAAGATGGTTATTAGTTAGATCTTCCGCTTTCATTCTAGGTGGAGGTGTAGTAGCATTTATATTTAGTGATTTTATCTTTGATAAGATAATTTTCGCACCTAAGAAAAGTGACTTCGTTACCTATCAATTCTTTTGTAAACTAGCCCAAAGGTTTGACTTTGACCGTAGTTTTTGTTTGCAAGAACTACCTTTCGAGATTCAAAACAGGACTATGGATGGGCAGTTTTCTGTTTTAATTTGGACATGTATTTCCGCAGGTTTTATTATAGCAGTACCATTCATTTTATGGGAAATATGGAAGTTTATAAGTCCTGCATTGTACACTAAAGAAAAAAAATATGCTAGACTCTTTATTGTAGTATCTTCTCTTTTATTCTTTATGGGAGTAGTATTTGGATATTATGTAATTACTCCATTATCGATTAACTTTTTAGCTAATCTACAAGTAAGTGATATCGTTAAAAATCAAATTGATATAAACTCATATATAGGGCTAGTAAAGACTACTTCTATTGCCTGTGGGTTAGTCTTTGAGCTGCCTATTATTATCTATTTCTTATCAGTATTAAATTTAGTTACACCACAGTTTTTAAGAGACTATAGAAAGTACGCTATTGTTTTAATTCTAATTATAGCGGCAGTTATAACGCCACCAGATGTAGTAAGTCAGATCATCGTATCTATCCCATTACTTATACTATATGAAGTAAGTATTTACATCTCATATTTTGTCCAAAGAAAGAATAAGAAAGAGTTAGGACAAGATAATAACAAACAAATAGAATAACCTCATTATCTATCAATTATGAAATTACGAGCAGAAAATCTCATCAAGTTATATAAGAAACGAAAAGTAGTAAAGGGTATATCTGTAGAGGTTAATCAAGGAGAAATTGTTGGATTACTAGGTCCTAATGGAGCTGGAAAAACTACATCCTTCTATATGATTGTGGGGTTAGTTAAACCTAATGGAGGTAACATCTATCTAGATGACAAAAACATTACAGATTTCCCGATGTATAAACGTGCTCAGCATGGTATAGGATATCTAGCACAAGAGGCTTCTATTTTTAGAAAATTAAGTATCGAAGACAATATCTTAAGTGTACTTCAATTAACTAAGCTATCAAAGAAGGAACAAGTAGCAAAAATGGAATCTTTAATAAGTGAGTTTAACCTTGACCATGTTCGTACTAATAGAGGAGATGTATTATCTGGTGGAGAGCGAAGACGTACAGAGATTGCTAGAGCATTAGCTACAGATCCAAAGTTCATTTTACTAGACGAACCATTTGCAGGCGTTGACCCTGTAGCAGTAGAAGATATTCAAAAGATTGTTGCCAATCTAAAAAACAAGAATATTGGAATTTTAATTACTGATCACAATGTTCAAGAAACATTAGCTATTACAGATAAAACCTACTTAATGTTCGAAGGAGGTATCTTAAAAGCTGGTGTGCCAGAAGAGCTAGCTGAAGATGAAATGGTACGAAAGGTCTATTTAGGTCAAAACTTTGAATTGCGTAAGAAAAAAATAATTTTCTAAAAAGAAATAAGTATCTACTTTTACATTAATAGTAACTAAAAGATATCTTTTTATTAAATTACAAGTATTTTTTACTTTTAATAAACAAAAAAATGAATAGAGTACATAAATTACATTAATTTTCGCAAAAGTATCCATTTAACTCTACTCAGAAAAAACTATATTTGACACTTTATATAAAGAAACACTTTTTTTACACTATTTAGAAACTCTATATTTGCAAAAAAATAACAATGAAAAATAAAATTGCACTAAAACTAACTCTTTTTATAAGCTTTGTTTTCCTACTAGGATCATGTGCTTCAAAAGAAACTATTGTATACTACCAAAATGTTGAAGATGTCCTTTTAAAAGAGTCAAATGAGAATAAATTTGAAACGAGATTAAGAGCAGATGATTTGCTAATGATTATTGTCTCTGCACAAGATCCTGAGGCGGCAGCACCTTTTAACTTAGTAAATACAATGACAACTAATCCTAATACTCCTGCAGCAAGTGGTACTATGACGCAACAGTTATATTTAGTTGATAGTAATGGCAATATTGAATTTCCAGTACTAGGGACAATCAAGATAGGAGGAAAAAGTAAAGAAGAGGCTATCACCTTATTATCTAAGCAAATAAGTCAATATATCACAAACCCAATCGTTAACTTAAGGATTATGAACTACAAAGTAACGGTTCAAGGCGAAGTTAATAAACCAGGGGTACATACCATAAGCAGTGAAAGATTAACCCTAGCAGAAGCTATAGCATTATCTGGAGACCTAACTGTATATGGAAAACGCGATAATATCCTTTTAATAAGAGAAATAGACGGTAGAAGAGTACCTATACGTGTAGATATGACTAAAGCAGATTTTATGGTTTCACCATACTACTATCTTAATCAAAACGATATCGTATATGTCGAACCTAATAAAACTAAAGTAAACTCATCTGTAGTAGGTCCTAACTTAAGTTTGGCTATCTCTGCATTATCACTTTTAGTAACAGTAATAGCCTTAGCCGTAAAATAGAAAAATGGAAAATAAATTTGACAATCAAGAAAACTCTAATATAAATATACGAGAAGAACTAGAAAAATATTTAGTTCACTGGAGATGGTTTATATTCAGTGTTTTCATTACTGTAGCTTTAGCCTTTGTTTATTTACGCTATAGCCAAAAAATATACTCAATAAGTACTTCAATCATCGTTAAAGACGAAAAAAGAGGTGGAGGAATCGCATCAGAAATGGCTGCCTTCGCTGATTTAGGTATGTTCTCAGGAGGAAAAAGTAATGTTGAGAATGAGACACAAGTTCTTCAATCAAGAAGCTTAGCAGAAAAGACAGTAAGAAGATTACAGTTAAATATTAGCTATATAAATGATGATAGATTTGTTAAAACTGATTTATATGGAGACAGCCCTGTATCTATCAATTTTGTAGAAAGAGTATTTGATTTTGATGATTTAAAATATTCGTTTTTTATTAAAAACAGAACTGAGACATCATTTTTGTTATTAAATGAAGAGGAGGAAGAAATTGGTACATTCAAATTTGGGGAGCCAGTTACTACTGTTTTGGGTAAATTAGTTGTTACTAAAAATACACCTAAAAGAAAAGGAACATTAGATGATCTTAAGAAAGAAGGTTCTACTCAAGAGATCAACAACATTTTAATACAAATAAATCCTGTCCAAAAAGTTGTTGATTACTATGTAAAAGAGGTTAAAATTGCACCAACTGATAAATTCTCAACAGTATTAGAATTATCTTTACTTAACGCCACACCAGCTAAAGCAAAGGATTATCTTAATACGATGATTACCTTATACAACGATGGTGCGATAGCAGATAAGCGATTTATCTCTGAAAAAACATCTGAGTTTATCGATTCACGTTTAGTGCTTATCACAGATGAATTGGGAGATGTAGAAAAAAACGTAGAAGGTTATAAGGCTAAAAATAGTATCACAGATATTCCTACTGAATTAAAAATTCACTTAGAGAATGCTAATGTCTATGAAAAGCAAATTATTGAGAATGAAACAGAATTAAAGGTTGTTTCATCGCTAATTGAATTCTTAAAAAACAGCAAACCTAATGAACTACTTCCGGGTAATATAGTTGCTACAGACGTTAGTTCTAACAGCTTGATCAATCAGTATAACTCATTAGTACTTGACCGCAATAAACTAAGCTCAAGCACGACTAAATTGAACCCTACAGTTGTTAAATTAGAAGAACAAATTACTTCTATGAAAACATCGGTATTAGAAAGTCTACTAAGAGCAGAGAGCAATTTAAAAATTACTAGAAGAGAATTATCTAGTAAAGAGAATGAATTGAGATCTAAGCTTTCATTAGTTCCAAAACAAGAGAGAGAGTTTAGAATTATCGATAGACAACAGAAAGTAAAAGAAGCAATCTACTTATATCTTTTCCAAAAGAGAGAAGAAACAGCTATCGCTTTAGCAGCAACAGATCAAAATGCTAAAATCATAGATGTAGCTAAAAGTTCAGATAAACCTGTGGCTCCTAAAAAAGCTATTATTTTACTTGCTGCTCTAATCATGGGAGGTTTGATTCCTTTTGCTATTATATACCTACGAGCATTATTAGATACTAAGGTTAAAAACAGATTAGATATTGAAGAAAACACATCAGTACCGTTCTTAGGAGATATACCACACTCAAATGACAATTCAAAAATTGTGGATATCGCTAGTAGAACAAGTACAGCTGAAGCATTGCGTATCATTAGAACGAACCTTGAGTTTATGCTTAGTGGCGTACAAGATGGCAATGCAAAAATGATTTTCTTAACATCTACTTTCCCTAAAGAAGGAAAAACATTTACATCAGTTAATATTGCTGCAACAATTGCTTTATCAGGAAAAAGAACACTTCTTATAGGTTTAGACATTCGTAATCCTAGATTAGATGACTATATCATGTTACCTACTAAAGGGGTGTCAGATTACTTATTAAGAAAAGAGGATGATATCAACCAATATGTTGTTAAGATAGATGGTTACGAAAACATGTATGCTTTACCAGCAGGTACTATCCCTCCTAACCCAGCAGAGTTATTAATGGGTGATAGAATAGGCAATATGTTTGAAGAACTTAAAAAACAATATGACTATATAATTGTGGATACAGCTCCAGTAAGTTTAGTTACAGATACGCTACTTATTGCTAAATATGCTGATACATTTATCTATGTAGCAAGAGCAAATTATTTAGACAAACGTATGCTAAGACTTCCTAATGATTTACACAAAGAAGGTAAGTTACCTAATATGTCTATTATATTAAATGACACAGATACCAATAAAGGATATGGTTATGGATATGGTTATGGATATGGTTATGGACAAGATGCCGAAACAGATAATCGTTCATGGTGGAAGAAATTACTAAACATGAAATAACACCAAAGGTCACTCTTATACAGGGTGACCTTTTTCATTAATATGATAAAATATTATATCAAAAAATACCAAAACAGAAATATAGAAAGTCACTATTATCAAATTCATAATTCAACTCTAAAAAGACTATAAAGCCTAAGCAATAACATACATAATTAGTATATTTGCTATATAAATTTCAAGGTTTAAACAAAATATATTTAACGATAATATTGTTTTCATTTAAAGTAGAAAAAAATGACACAAAAATCAAAAATCCTTTACACGTTTACAGACGAGGCTCCAATGTTAGCTACGTATTCGTTTTTACCAATCGTACAAGCATTTGCTAAAACAGCAAATATTGACGTTGAGACAAGAGATATTTCTTTAGCAGGACGTATCCTAGCAACTTTTCCTGAATTCTTAAAAGAAGAACAGAGAATAGGAGATGCATTAGCAGAACTAGGAGAATTAGCTAAAACACCTGAAGCTAATATCATTAAATTACCTAATATCTCTGCTTCTATTCCTCAGTTAAATGCTGCTATAAAAGAATTACAAGCTCATGGTTTTGCTGTACCAAATTATACTGCTGATGCAAAAACAGAAGAAGAAAAGGCAATCAAAGCTAAATATGCTAAGATTTTAGGCTCTGCTGTAAATCCAGTCCTTCGTGAAGGTAACTCTGATCGTAGAGCTCCAAAAGCAGTTAAAAACTACGCTAAGAAACACCCACACTCAATGGGTGCATGGGTATCTGATTCTAAAACAAGAGTTGCTTCGATGACTGAAGGAGATTTCTACGGAAGTGAAAAATCAGTTACTGTTGCTAACGATTGTAAATATAAAATCGAATTTGTTAGCACAGACGGTTCAGTTAAGCTGTTAAAAGACTTTGCTCCCTTATTAAAAGGAGAGATTATAGATTCTTCTGCTCTTAATGTAAACAAGTTAAAAGCTTTCGTATCTGAATGTAAAGAAGAAGCAAAAGCTAAAAATATATTATTCTCTACTCACTTAAAAGCAACTATGATGAAGGTATCAGACCCTATCATCTTCGGTGCTGTAGTAGAAGTTTATTTTAAAGAAGTATATGCTAAGTACGCTACATTATTCGCAGACTTAGGTATCATTCCTAACAATGGATTAGGTGACTTATACGCAAAACTAGCAGGACACGCTCAAGAAGCAGAAGTAAAAGCGGCTATCGAAACTGCTATTGCTAATGGACCAGCTATCGCAATGGTAAACTCTGATAAAGGTATTACTAACCTGCACGTACCATCTGATGTAATCGTAGATGCTTCTATGCCAGCTATGATCCGTACTTCAGGTCAAATGTGGAATGCAGAAGGCAAAGCTCAAGATACTTTAGCAATTATTCCAGATAGATGTTATGCAGGTGTATATGAAACTGTAATCGAAGACTGTAAAGTTAATGGAGCTTATAACCCTACAACAATGGGATCTGTACCTAACGTAGGTCTTATGGCTCAAAAAGCGGAAGAATATGGTTCTCACGATAAAACTTTCCAAGCTGAAGCAAATGGAGTTATCCGTGTATCAGATGAAAAAGGAAATATCTTCTTCGAACAAAATGTAGAAACAGGTGATATCTTCAGAATGTGTCAGACTAAAGATGCTCCTATTCAAGACTGGGTAAAACTAGCTGTAAATCGTGCACGCTTGTCAGAGACTCCAGCTATCTTCTGGTTAGACGAAAATAGAGCTCATGATAGAGAAATCATCGCTAAAGTAAATACTTACTTAAAAGACTACGATACAGCTGGTTTAGATATCAGAATCTTAAATCCAGTAGACGCAACTAAATTTTCTGTAGAGAGAATCCGTCAAGGTCTTGATACAATCTCTGTAACAGGAAACGTATTACGTGACTATTTAACTGACTTATTCCCTATCTTAGAAGTAGGTACCTCTGCTAAAATGTTATCTATCGTGCCATTAATGAATGGTGGTGGCTTATTCGAAACAGGAGCAGGAGGTTCTGCACCTAAACATATCGAACAATTTATCGAAGAAGGATACTTACGTTGGGATTCACTAGGAGAATTCTTAGCATTAGGAGCTTCTTTTGAGCACTTAAGCCAAACTCAAAACAATGCTAGTGCAATGGTATTAGCAGAAACGCTAGATGAGGCTACAGCGAAATTCTTAGATAACGATAAGTCTCCTGCACGTAGAGTAGGTTCTATCGATAATCGCGGTTCTCACTTCTATTTAGCAATGTATTGGGCTGAGGCATTAGCTAATCAATCTAAAGATGCTGAACTAAAAGCTAAATTTTCTCCAATAGCTAAAACAATGATAGAAAACGAAGCTAAAATTAATGAAGAATTAATTGGAGCTCAAGGTAAAGCGCAAAACATAGGTGGATACTACCAATCAAATGTAGTTGACACGACTAAAGCAATGCGTCCTAGTGCTACATTAAACAATATTATTGATACTATATAATTATAGTTATCAATATTCTTAAAAAAGGTCATCTTTAACTAGATGGCCTTTTTTTATTACTGATCTAATAGAATCTGATACTTACGACCTATAGGTACTTCATCGTCATTTACAAGAACTAATTTACTTACAAAACGCTCTTTAATATGCTGCTTATTAATAACAAAAGAACGATGTATCTGCACAAACTCTCCCCCTATAAGTTCTGTTTTGAATCCAACTAAAGAGCCATATATAAAATAGCTTTTACGTCTACTCTTTGTAAATATCTTTATGTAATTACCTGCACTCTCTATATAAATAATGTCATTCATATCGATAAAGTAATCAAACCCATCTTCTTTAACTAAAATACTATGAGGTAGATTCTTTTTGATACTATCCTTTCTTTCTTTGCAGAATATTTTAGCTTTCTCTACAGCCTTTAAAAATTTACTAAAAGATATTGGTTTTAAAAGATAATCGATTGCATCATTTTGATATGATTCTAATGCAAATTCAGAGTAAGCTGTTGTAACAATTGTCGTTGGCTTTATAGGCAACATTTCTAACAATTCTAACCCTGATACCAAAGGCATATTAATATCCAAAAAAAGAATATCAACTTCATTGGTTTGTAAAAAAGTTAATGCTTCTTTTCCACTATAAGCATGTCCTATACATTCTAAATCTTCACACTGTTTAATATGACTTAACAACACCTGATGTGCAGGCTTCTCATCATCGATAACTAAACATTTGTAGGTAAATCCCATAATTCTAAGGTAGTTTTATAATGATATTTCGATTTGCTCTTCTTAAACTTATATTTAAGTTGAGACACTTCTAATCTTCTTTCTAAGTTTATTAATCCTAATCCGGTTCCCTTTTGTACCATCTCATCTGGCAAACAGTTATTTTCTAGCTCAAAATATAAATGATTATTATGAACTTTCCCCCTCAGTTTTATACATGGAGAGTCAGATTGAAGAGCAAATTTGATGGCATTTTCTACTAAACTAAAATATAATAAAGGAGGAACCTTAATACTATTTACTTTACCTTCATATTTAATATCCACAATTAAATCATTTGTTCTAAATTTATAATAATTAAAATATTCATTTAAAAATTCAATCTCCTGATCTAATGCTACCCATTCTTTTTTTGTAGCTTCAAGTTGGTACCTTAAGAGTAAAGAGAGCTGTAATATTCGTTCAGGAGTCTCACTGGGGTTGGTTAGAGCTTCTCCATATAAATTATTCATTGCATTAAGTAAAAAGTGAGGGTTCAACTGCATTTTTAAAAAATCTAACTCAGCTACAGTACTTACTAATCTCTTTTCTCTCACAGTAATGTCATTTAATACCCATAAGTGAATAAAATAAGTACCAGTTCCTAAAAAAGCAAGAAATATAACATTGACAATCTCAATTAACCAAGAGTCAAAATCACCTGTATACATGTTCAAAAATCCAGTACCAATAATCACCGCAGTCCAATAACTAAGCATCAGCGGCAAGAAAATATTATAGCGCTTCGTAATAAGATAGTTCTTGATTAAAATGATATTACTGAACAGAACACATCCGTACACAATAAAAAAAGAAGGTAATAATTCTTCCCAAATATCAGTTAGTGAACGATCACTTTTATCTACAGAACTAGCAAAAGTAAAAACACAAAACAGCAGAATGATAACTAAAACATTCCTAACCCAGATATTAGAATAAAACCTCCATAATGACTTCATATAACAAATGTAAAAAATCCTTTAGCACAACTAAACTTATAAAATATCAATTATTTTAATGGCTTTAAAATAATTGATAATATATGTACGTTTTATCTACTAAATAACATCATGCACTTACCTACTTTTGCATTGAAACATAATACATAAAAACTGATGAATAATTACACAAAGTCCACTCGACTGATATTAGGGCTAATATTATATATGTTCACTATCCCATTGCACTTGCAACAAGTTAATGCTAATATAATCAACGAACAAAAAGCCCCCGTCTTAAAAGGAAAGGTAGTCGATAAAAAAACATCCCTAATAGGAGCTACCGTGGCTATCTTAGAACTAAATAAAGTAGATATAACAGATGAAAATGGTGAGTTTTCTTTTAATCTTCCTACTGGTACATATACTATTTCAATCTCCTATTTAGGTTATAGCTCATATAGCAAGAAGATTGATTTAGCCAACGATCAAACAATTACTATTACGTTAAAAGAAGATTCCTCTCAATTAGAAGAATTAGTTATCGTTCAAAACGTTAAAAAAACTAATATCCGAACACCTGAGATGAGTGTAAATAAGCTATCTATAGAAGATGTAAAGAAAATGCCCGCTGTACTTGGAGAAACAGATGTGCTTAAATCAATCCTTTCTTTACCAGGGGTAACGAATGCAGGTGAAGGAGCATCAGGATTTAACGTACGAGGTGGTAGTGCAGGTCAAAATCTAATATTATTAGACGATGCTAACGTCTTTAGTTCATCTCATTTATTTGGTTTCTTTTCTATATTCAATTCAGATGCTATTAATGATCTTAAACTATATAAAGGTGGTATTCCAGCGCGCTTTGGTGGAAGAGCTTCTTCAGTATTAGAAGTCTTTCAAAAGAATGGTAATACCAATGAATATCACGGTACGGGAGGTATAGGAATTATATCAAGTAGATTAATGGCAGAAGGACCTATTCAAAAAGGAAAATCATCTTTCCTAGTGGCAGGAAGAGCTTCATACGCCCACTTATTCCTAAAACTAACAGATAACAACAGTTCTGCCTATTTCTATGATTTAAATACTAAACTAAACTTCCTACTAGATGACAAAAACAAAATAACATTCTCTGGGTATTTTGGTAGAGATGTATTTAACTTTGCTAATCTATTTAAAAACAACTTTGGAAATACAGTATTAAATACTCAATGGCATCATTTGTTCAAAGATGACCTAAGTAGTAAGTTAACGCTTACTTATAGTGATTATATGTATGGATTCGATATGGATTTACTAAAGTTTAAATGGGATTCTAGTATTAAAAACTATCAATTAAAATATGACTTTACTCAAGATATTAATACCACTCTTCAATTAAAATATGGAGTAAGTACACTGTTCTATGACTTCTCACCAGGAACTATAAAACCTACTCGTATTGATTCATCAATAAACTACAGAAAACTAGATTCTAAATACGCTTTTGAAGGTGGTGCATACTTAGAAGCAGAGCAAAGCATAGGTCAACATTTCAGTCTAAATTATGGCGTACGATTCTCTACTTTCTCTAATTTAGGTAAAGAAGATATCAATCTATATCAAGACAGCCAACCTGTCAGATATGATAGTAATCTAGGACTATATAAAATGGCAGATGCTATAGGTAAAGAATCATATAGTAAAGGAAAGAGTATACAGAACTATAATAACTTTGAACCACGCTTAGGACTTGCTTATATCTTAAATGATGACCAATCCATCAAAGCGAGTTATAACAGGATGGCACAGTACATTCATCTAATGTCAAATACAGCTGCTCCTACTCCATTAGATATTTGGACGCCTAGTAGTAAGTATATCAAGCCTGAGATTATCGACCAAGTTGCACTAGGTTACTTCCATAATTTTAAAGAAGGTAAATATAGCTTAGAGACTGAGGTGTTTTATAAAAAAGGAAAGAATAGAATAGACTACATTGACGGAGCTCAATTAATAGGAAATGAAGCAATAGAACGCGTTATATTAGTAGGAGAATCTAGAGCTTATGGTCTAGAATTATTACTTCGTAAAAACTTAGGTAGACTAACAGGATGGATGTCTTATACCTTATCGAAATCAGAACAACGTACACCTGGAAGAACAGCTGAAGAACCAGGTATAAACAATGGTGAATGGTACAGAACAGCTTATGATAAAACACATGACTTCTCTGTAACAGCTATGTATGAATTGAATCCTAAATGGAGCCTTAGCGCTAGTTTTACTTTACAATCTGGGAGACCAACCTCATATCCAGAAGGCAGATACGATTACTTAGGTCAAAGTGTACCTAATTTCGGGAAGAGAAATGCCTATAGTTTACCTTCATATCACCATTTAGATGTATCTGCAACTTATAGTCCTAAAGGCAATGCTCATAAAAGATGGCAAAGTGAATGGGTCTTTGGTATCTATAACTTATACGGCAGAGCCAATGCTGCTTCTATTTCATTTAGAGAAAATGAAGATTATAGAGGTCAGAATGAGGCTGTCAAAATGTCTATTTTTGGTTTAGTACCAAGTGTTACTTACAATTTCAAATTTTAATCCAATGAAAAAAATAATAAAATATATAACATTTCTTTCTTTAGCAATAACTCTATTATCATGCGAAGAAGTAGTACATATAGATTTACCTACTGCTCCGCCTAGATTAGTAGTAGAAGGTAATCTAGACTTTACATCAGCGAGCCCAAATGATACATTAATCATCAAACTATCCTTAACAACTGACTTTTATAATCCGATTACTCCTAAAGTTAATAATGCTTTAGTATGGATAGAAGATGGAGAAGGCAATAGACATCCCTTTAAAGAACGAAATAACACAGGTGAATATGTATCAACTAAAATCAAAAAGAACCTAATAAAAAATGAATATAAGTTACATATAGAATATGATAACGATATATATGAAGCTACAGAAAAACTAGTTGAAACACCTAAAATAGAAAAAATAGAACAACGAAGAGAAAAATTCATTGGTGAAGATTATTATACAATCAGAATCTATTATCAAGATGTAGTAAGACAAGAAAATGAATTAAATTACTATTATACTAATTTACTATACAAAGACGATAGACCACTTCTAAGCATTCGTTCAAATGAACATTCAAAAGGACAGTTAATAGAGGATATCTCTACAGATGAAGATTATAAACCAGGCGATATAATAAAAATAGATCTACATCAAATATCTAGAAACTATTATGATTATATGAATCTAATTATTGGTGCTATAAATAATGGTGGAGGCCCTTTTGAAACACCTGTTTCGAAAATTAAAGGAAATGTAAAGAATCTTACAACACCTGAAAAAGAAGCTTTAGGTTACTTTAGGGTGACAGAAAAACAAACTATAACACATAAAATTTACGAACAATCTAAACCGTAATATATAACAAAAGCCATCTCTAAGAGATGGCTTTTGTTATTTTGATAGTAATTCTTTTGCGTGAACTAACGCCGAATCACTAATATCTTTTCCTGATAACATTTGCGCTATCTCGCGTACTCTTTCGTCATAACTTAATAAAACTAATTGAGATGTAGTAGTTTCATTATTTGAAGTTTTAAACACCTTATAATGCTGTTTACCTTTCGCTGCTATCTGAGGTAAATGAGTTATAGCAAATACTTGCATATGGTTACTCATATCATTCATTATTACTCCCATTTTATCAGCTACTTCACCTGACACACCTGTATCAATCTCATCAAATATAATAGTAGGAAGGTTTGAATAACGTGCTAAGATTGCTTTAATAGCAAGCATAATACGTGACAACTCTCCACCTGAAGCCACTTTTTTAAGTATTCCGAAATCCATTCCTTTATTAGCTGAAAACAACAATTGAAGTTCGTCTTTTCCATTTGCTAAGAAAGCTTTTGACATTGTAAAATCAAATTTAAAATTTGCATTTGGAATACCTACTAATGCTAATATTTCTAATAATTGTTTTATCAATACAGGAACAGCTTTCAACCTTGTACTTGTTAGCTCATCGCCATAAGTATTTAAAACTACTTCTAAGGAGGCAATCTCCTTTTCTAAGGAAGTAATTTTATCATCAATTCCACTAGCTAAATCAACACGTTCTTCTAAGTTATCTCTTAGAACAATTAACTCCTCTACAGTGCCTACTTGATGTTTTCTCTGTAGATTATATAACAATTGGAGTCGTTCATTGATCAAATTTAATTGTTCTGGATCAGCTGACACACTATCTAATTGACTTTCTATTTCATTAGACAGATCCTTCAACTCAATCTCAACACTAACTAGTCGATTATATAATTCTTCGTATTCTTTAGAGATAGAACTCGTTTTTTGGAGTAACTGTTTTACTTCTTTCAGTTGATTACCAATTCCAACTTGATCATCTGTCAAAGCTCCTATTGATTGTCCAAAACACTCTCTTACAAATTCAACATTATTAAGCTTATCATACTCCTGTTCTAATTCCACCTGATCTAATCCATCCAACTTAGCTTGTACCAATTCTTCTAAAAGAAAAGCATTATAATCTTGTTCTTTTAACAAGTCAGCTTGCTGTTGAATTAAATCTCTTAATTGATGTTGAGCTTTCTTATATAGAATTAACTGTTCTTTATATTTGACTAATACTTTGCTATTACCTGCTACAGCATCAACAATCTGCATTTGATAATTTTCATCAGACAACTCCATAGTTTGATGTTGAGAATGAATATCTATCAAGTGCTCAGTTAATCTCTGTAAATCATTCAGATTAACAGGACTATCGTTTACAAAAGCGCGAGACTTTCCGGATGGCAAGATCTCTCTTCTAATGATAGTCGTATCCTCGTATTCTAATTCTAAATCAGTGAATACATCATTTAGTCTATACTTTGCTATACTAAATGCTCCTTCTATAACGCATTTCGCTTCTTTATCTTTTAAAGATGATAAATCAGCACGTTTACCTTGCAACAGCCCAAGTGCTCCCAATACTATGGATTTACCTGCTCCTGTTTCACCAGTAATAATAGAAAAACCGTTAGAAAAATCAATCTCTAAGGTATCAATTAATGCAAAATTCTTTATTGTTAATGATATAAGCATACTATCTAATATATAACTACAAACTATTCCATTTTAAACCATTCAAAGGAGCTAATTTATTTAATAGTTCTACAACTCTTTTTTTATTCTTATCTGTAACTCCACTATACATCCCAACTAACTCATCAGTCTTTGAATCAAAAAAAACACGACTCAAAAAAGAGTTTGGCCTAGAAGCATTTAAATTATCTAAAGAATTCAAAGCTTGAAAAACACCTTCTCTCCCCTCACTAACATTACTACTCATTCTATCAAGTCCTAAACGATGATATTTATATAAGGCTTCTTTATAAGAAGATCCTATTCCAGAAGTAAGATCACTAATAAATGCTGCGCGAGTATTATTTCCATCACCTTGTTTCCACCCTCTATAATTAGATTGTTGAGCCATACTAGCAATAGTATTAGCAGACTGTAAATAACTATTTCCTCCGCCTAAATTAAAAGTCTCTGCATCTAGACCTACAATTAAATTTGCATAGAAACCTATTAACGAAGTTAAGTTAGAATCGTAAGAAGTTGGATTGTAGTATAAAGATTCAAACTCTACATAATTAAAAGTAATGTCTTTATCATTAAATAAAAGTACTTGAGTAGAATAACTTGAATTGTACACAGGTCTAGAAGATTTTACTTGGAGAGTTCCAGATACAGTATTATTCCCATAAGTTGTTACATTTAGAAAAAACATACAATCTATCCTCTCCACTGAACCAAATTTCTTTGAAGTCCAACTAGTATTATTTATAAAATCTTTTAGAGACTTCTCTAAAGATTTAAAATATGCTTGATGTGTATTACCTACTTGACTATGATTAACAGTTACTGTTGCATTTAACTCTTGAGCATAACCACTTAGAATTATAAAAAACGAACCGAAAAGCCAAATAAGTTTATTCATAATGTTTAATTATCTTATATATAATATCTACTGCGACTTCTTCTTTTAACTTTAATTCCTTGGGTTCAATGTTAAAGTCTTTATCTATAAAGGTAACTTTATTAGTTGGTTTTCCAAAGCCAGCTCCATCATCTTTTAAAGAATTTAAAACGATAAAGTCTAGATTCTTTTTCTTGATTTTAGCCTTTGCATGTTCTATTTCATTTTGAGTCTCTAAAGCAAAACCCACTAAATATTGTTTGTCTTTTATACCACCAAGTGAAGCTAATATATCAGGGTTCTTTTCCATTTCTATAATAAACTCTTCACTATCTTTTTTTATTTTCTCTGTGGCAACCTCTTTTGGTCGATAATCTGCTACAGCTGCAGCAGCTACAACTACGTCAACCTCCGAAAAATATTTATGACATTCATTATACATTTCTAGAGCTGACATAACTTTAATTACCTGCACATTCTCATGTAATATCTTTTGGTTACTAGGCCCCGATATAAGTATTACTTGAGCACCTTTTTTAGCAGCTTCTAATGCAATATCGTATCCCATCTTACCTGAAGAATGATTCCCAATAAAACGAACAGGATCAATTGGTTCATAAGTTGGTCCAGCAGTCACTAGTACCTTCTTCCCACTCAGGAGTTGATTTGTTTTAAACGTATCTCGTACAGCCTTCACGATAGTTTCTGGTTCCGCCATTCTACCTTTTCCGATCAGTCCGCTGGCTAATTCACCATCCTCAGCTGGAATAATTATATTCCCAAAACTTGCTAATAATTCTAAATTTTTATTTGTAGTTGGATGCATATACATATCCAAATCCATTGCAGGAGCAACCATTACAGGACATTTTGCAGATAAATATATAGCCATTAATAAGTTATCACAATAACCGTTAGACATCTTAGCTAAAGTATTAGCTGTCGCAGGGGCAACGATCATTAAATCCGCCCATAATGCTAACTCTACATGATTATTCCATGTTCCTCCTTCATCACCAGCATTGAAGAAATTAGTATAAGCTGGCTTCTTTGATAAAGTAGCTAAAGTATAAGGAGTTACAAATTGATGAGAAGCAGGTGTCATGATTACTTGAACCTCTGCACCTGCTTTTATAAGTAAACGTACTAAGTGCGCCGTTTTATACGCGGCAATTCCACCAGTTACGCCCAGTATTATTCTTTTACCGCCTAAATTTGACATCACTAAGTGTTTTTATTTTTCTACTTCTTTGAACGAAACTTTACCTTCTAACCATTCTTCAACAGCTAATGCTTGTGCTTTAGGCAATTTTTCATAAAATTTAGAAACTTCAATCTGTTCTTTATTTTCAAATACCTCGTCTAAACTATCATTGTAAGTAGCGAACTCCTCTAACTTATCAACCAATTCATTTTTGATGTCAGTGTTGATTTGGTTTGCTCTCTTAGCAATTATAGTAATCGCCTCATAAATATTTCCTGTAGGCTCTTCAATCTTACTTTTATTATAAGTAATCGTGTTTACTGGAGCATTTGTCTTCTTTAAATCCATCTCTTTCGCTTAAGTTATTTTGAAAATTTTGCTAATTCTACATCTATGTTCGCAAGCATATAATCTGCTTGACTTTTGTATTTTGTTTCAGCATTAAATCGTACTAATACATCGTACATTGTTTTAGCTGATTTAAGTCGATCTTCCATTTTATAACTCACACTATTCATTGCTAATTTATAAGCAGAATCTAGTTTATAAAACAAGGCATCTTCTTTATATTCTGTACCTGGATAATCATAAATAAAATTATCAAGTGCTATAATTGCGGCTCCATAATTTCTAGTATACTCTCCTATCGTATTAAGTTGCTTCGCATTTTCAAAAGTCTTCTTCTCAATCTTCTTATTCAAATCCGTCATAATCGAATTAGCTTCAAAAACATAATTTGATGCAGGATATTGATCGATAAACCTTTGTAACTTATCTATTACTTCATAAGTTATTCTTTGATCCAAAGAATATACAGGAGAAAGAGATAAACCTGACTTAATTTCCATTAATAAGGCTTCTTCTCTTTTCTCACTTCTTGGATAAGTTGCTGCAAAGTTTTTAAAACGAGGTGCAGCCACTTCGTAGTCTTTTGTCATAAAAGAAGCCATTGCAAAGTTAAAAAACATATCTTCTGCTTTCGGATTCGCTCTATAAACAGTCTCTAATTGCTCATATAAACGAATAGCATTTCTATATTTTTTCTTCTCATAAAACTGATTTGCAATTTCTTTTTTAAATTCGTAATCTTCTGACTTCAAAGCCTTTTGCATAGGCCCACAGCTAGCTATAGAAAGCATAAGAATAGATAAACCAATATATTTTTTCATAAATGTTTTTCGTTGTTTTTGACAAAAGCATTTCCAAGATAGTCCTGTAAAAGCAAATGCAAATTTAAATTAATAATTGCATTATACAAAAAGCTTTTTATATTAAAAAGAAAAGATGTCTAAAATGACATCTTTTCTTATAAATCATTATATCTTAAACGATTAAATTGTAGGATTAGTATTCCCTTGTTGGTTAAAGTTTTTGATATCATTATCAAATAAATATAACCCTCCTTTATCATCTCCGATAAGGTTTATTTTATCTAAGATTGTACGTGCTGTAGCTTCCTCTTCGATCTGTTCTGCTACATACCATTGTAAGAAATTATGTGTTGCATAATCTCTTTCTTCTAAAGCTACATGTACCAATTCATTGATGCTTTGAGACACAAAAACCTCATGATCAAATAACTGTTTAAACAATGCTTTAAACGAAGTATGATCTAACTCTGGTTTAGTCACTGCAGGAATAACTGCTTGACCTCCTCTTTGGTTAACATACTTTACTAGTTTTAACATGTGTTGACGCTCTTCATCAGATTGCGCAAACATAAATGTTGATATACCTTCAAATCCTTGTATTTCTGCCCAAGAAGCCATTTCTAAATAAATTTGTGACGAATCACCTTCTATTTTTATCTGCTCGTTAAGCGCTTTTTCTAATTTTACTGATAACATAACTCTCTTTTTTTAATTAAGCGATTTGTATTCTTTGTCTATTCGCGATGCTAATTCAGCATCAACTGGAACTAGAGGTAAACGCAATGTGTTTCCCATTACACCTTCCACTTTTAATATCTCTTTTATTCCAGCAGGATTACCTTGCTCAAATATCATATCTATAATAGGCATTAATTGATATTGTAGTTCAAAAGCTTCCTTTACATTTCCTTTTAAACCAAAGCGAATCATATCCGTAAATTTCTGTGGCACTCCTTGTCCAATAACAGAAATAACTCCCGCTCCACCTGCTAACACTAAAGGCAATGCTATAGCATCATCCCCCGAAATAACTAAGAACTCTTTACGCGTACTTTGACGGATAAGTTCCATTCCTTGTACCATGCTTCCAGCAGCTTCCTTTATACCAATTATATTGCTAAACTCATTTGCTAAACGTACTACTGTACTAACAGCCATATTACTCCCTGTTCTACCTGGAACATTATATAAAATAATAGGCAACAGACTCTTAAGTGCTATTTGCTTAAAATGCTGATAAATACCTTCCTGCGTTGGTTTATTATAATAAGGTGATACCGATAATATTGCATCAAATCCTTCTAAATTCTCTTCATTTAACTCTTCTAATACAGCTTGTGTATTATTTCCTCCTACTCCTAATACTAATGGCAATCTTTGCTTATTAGCCTTTATAACGGTACGTTTGACTAATTGTTTCTCTTCGTTGCTAAGCGTAGCTGATTCTCCTGTAGTTCCTAATACTACTAGATATTCTACCCCTCTTGCTGTTGTGTATTCTACCAAATCCTGTAATGCTTCTACATCTACAGAAAAATCGTTTCTAAATGGCGTTACTAATGCCACTCCCGTACCAATAAGTGATTGCATAGTTATTTTAAATTATTAATGTTTAAAAACGTTTATATATTTATATAAATTCTCAATAAAACTGTCTACCTCTAGACTTTCTAATACTAAACTAAAATGATTTAGCATTGTATTCTCACTCGAAACACCTACCTTAAATAAAGCATTCGACTTTGCTGTCATCCACATTAATGGTACAGCTTTATTAGTATAATAACTAACTAATATGTCAAATTGCTTTTCAATAAAATCAAGTATCTCAATATTCTCAGTACTACCAGAAATAGTAAAATCTTTCATTCCAAAACACCCTTCTTCCAATATTTTCTTATTCTCAGAAGTGTAAATTAAAACTTTTATCTTAACACCACTTATCCCTTTTCTCTCAAATGCTTTGATTAAGTCAGGAATAATACGAGCATCTGATTTATTAACTAAGATTCCTACTTCTTTAAACTCATATTTAAAATCCGCAGGTAATGCTTTTAATGTTGACTTTTCTACTACTTTACTGAGTGATCTTTTCTTTAAAGTATTAAACCACATATAAGTTACTCTTTTTTGTAAAGATAAACAAATAGCTAAATAGGCAATACTACTTTTAACATTGAATTATTGTATCAGATCTAAAAACTCATTCTCGGTTAAGATAGTAACTCCTAATTTGTTTGCTTTTTCTAATTTAGAAGGTCCCATTTTATCACCTGCTACGACATAATCTGTCTTAGACGTTATAGAACTTCCTACTTTCCCACCATGATCTTCTATAACTTGCTTTATTTCATCACGAGACATCTTTTCAAATACTCCCGAAACAACTAAAGTTTTTCCTAACAATGTATCTGATATGACTGTCGATTCTTTTTCTTCCAAAACGAACTGCACACCATAGTCTTTTAGCCTAGCTATAATTGCTTTATTCACATCACTACTAAAGAAATCTATCACACTCTGTGCAATACGCTCTCCTATCTCATCCACCATAATCAATTCCATCAAAGGAGCTACTGCTAAAGCATCAATAGTCTTATAGTGATTAGCTAACTTCTTTGCAACAGTTTCACCTACATAACGAATACCTAAAGCATAAAGAACGCGCTCAAATGGAATCTGTTTAGATGCTTCTATACCCTTGATTAGATTGTCAGCAGACTTCTCTCCCATTCGTTCTAACCCTAGAACTTGTTCTTTTCTCAATTCATACAGATCTGCATAGTTTTCTACCAACCCATTTTTGTATAATAGAACTACCGTTTCTTCACCAAGCCCATCTATATCCATCGCCTTACGAGAAATATAATGCTGTATTCTACCAGCTATCTGAGGCGGACAACCATACACATTAGAACAATAATGTTGAGCTTCCCCTTCACTTCGCTTTAATTTAGTACCACACTCAGGGCATTCTTTAATGTAAATCGTACGCTCTGAATCAGCAGGTCGTGCGTCGAAATTAACTCCAACAATCTTTGGAATAATCTCTCCACCTTTCTCTACATACACAGAGTCATTCACTCGAATATCAAGCTTTGCTATCTGATCTGCATTGTGCAGTGATGCTCTTTTCACTATTGTACCTGCTAATTGCACAGGTTCCAGATTTGCCACAGGCGTTATAGCTCCAGTACGTCCTACTTGGTAAGAAATAGAATTTAATACTGTTTCTGCTTGCTCTGCTTTAAACTTATAGGCTATTGCCCATCTAGGTGCTTTAGATGTATACCCAAGTTCATCCTGATAGTGTAATGAATTTACTTTTATAACCACACCATCTGTCTCATAAGGTAACTCATGTCTATGCACGTCCCAGTAAGAGATAAACTCAAATACTTCATCTATATTTTTTGCTAACTTCGAAATAGTAGGTACTTTAAACCCCCATTCTCTGGCTCTACCAAGACTCTCATATTGAGTCATCATCCCTAAATCACTTCCTACCACATAATATAACAAACAATCAAGTGGTCTCTTGGCTACCTCTGCACTATCTTGAAGTTTTAAACTTCCCGATGCGGTATTTCTAGGATTAGAATAAGGTGTTTCTCCTATTTCAATTAACTCTTGATTCATCTTTTCAAAACCAGCTAGTGGCAATACAATCTCTCCACGAATATCAAAACTAGCTGGATAATCTCCTTTTAATCGAATAGGCACAGACTTAATCGTGCGGATATTATTTGTCACATCATCTCCCTGTACTCCATCTCCTCGTGTTACTGCTCTTGCGATTTCTCCGTTCTCATACGTTATACTAATAGACGCTCCATCATATTTTAATTCACAAGTAAACTCTACAGGAACATCTCCTAAAACCTTTTGTACTCGTTGCTCCCAGTCAAGTAAATCTTCTTTAGAATACGAATTATCTAAAGAATACATACGATGACGATGTACAACAGTATTAAAATTCTTGGTCACTGTACCTCCTACCCTTTGAGTAGGTGAGTTTATATCATAATATTCTGTATGAGCTAACTCTAGTTGCTCTAATACTTTTAATTTTTGATCAAAATCAAAATCTGAAATAGTAGGATTGTCTAACACATAATAATTATAATTATGGTCATTTAACTCTTTGCGGAGTAACTCTAATTGTGCTTTAATATCCATCTAACTAATATTTATAACTTAAGCATTTCTTTAAATTGTCCATATAAATGCCCCTCGCTTAAGATAGCTCCTTGTTGTATTAAACCAAAAATTTCACTATTTCGATCATCACCAAACCCTTTACCTCCATGTCTAACTTCTACATCTTCTGTAAAAATCGCATCAGACAACCATTGCAAACCTTCCTTTGTTAAAAAATCTATATCCGATTGCTTAGCTTTAATAACGATAGTCTTTATCTCTTTATCATCAAACCCGAATAAAAAGATATAATTCTTAGAATAATGCTCTAAATACTTTGCTGTATTCAAAACACCCTCCCAAATCAAGTCAGAGAATATATCTAATTCTTGGTCAGCTACTTCAGGCTTTTCTTCCTTTATCTTATCCCATTCATTTTTATCTATCTGCTGTGAGACCAAAAAATTAATAAACTCAGGATGTAATTCCTCTAACTGCTCTTTAGTAAGCCTAGTATATTTCATAATAAAATTCCATTTGAAACAAAGATAACACCTTCATTCCAATTCATATAATCTGATAAAATTAATTCTTGATGATTGCTGCTAATTCTTTTTTCTTAGCTGTTGCGTATTTAAGAGGAACATAATCTGCCTCTACAACATCCATTTCATAAAAAGAAAGTGTTCTTATATCAAATACAAATGTTCCTACAGTAACTATTCTATCCTCATAGTTCTCATATACAGTAAACTGATAAAAATTTCCTCTTTTCCCAGAACCATCTATATCTGCATTAGGAGATACATCTACCCGCAATCCAACACCTATACCACCATTCTCTTTTACTGCGTTGCTAAACTCTTCTCCTAAATAATCCTTAGCTGATGTAGTCTTCAATGCTGCAATAACAGTCTCTAATCCATCTTTACTAATTTCAATCTTATTCACTTCACTCATTAATTCAAGTGCCTTCTTATTATCTACTTTAAGAATCTTAGTTGTATTCTTTAAGATAGTAGGCTCTTGCTCATATAAGTTCTCCCAAGGAGCTATTCCTTCAGTTGTTTTTAAATCTCCTCCATCTATCGATTCTACAGGCACTTCTTTTTCAGGCGAAACAGTCTCAATCCCCACCCCTTCGGTATCTTTTATATCTTTCTCATCCTTACAACTAAATAAAGACAATCCTAAAATCACTACACCTAAAAACTTTACTATTCTATTCATATCTAATATTTTCTTTAAATATCAACTTAAAATTACAATTCTATAAATATACATAATCTTCAAGATCCCCCTCCTAAACATGACCACAAAGTCGATTATTATACCCTTCCAATATACAAAAAAAGAAAAAAACCTAATTCGTTTATTTCGCGAAAATATATAGCAAAAAAAAGACCCCCTAAAACAGGAGGTCTTTTCTATATATAATCATTTAAGACTATTCTTGCTCAGCGATTACTTCGTAATCTACTTCAACGATTACATCACGGTGTAAACGAACGTTTGCAGTATATTTACCTAAACGTTTGATAACTCCTGAAGTGATGAATTTTTTATCAACTGATTGACCGTTTTTAGCGAAAACCTCAGCGATATCTGCATTAGTTACAGATCCGAATAATTTCTCACCACCAGCTTTAACAGTGATTTTGATATCTAAAGCTTTTAATGCTTCAGCTACAACTTTAGCATCAGCTACAATTTTAGCTTCTTTGTGCGCTCTTTGTCTTAAGTTCTCAGCTAATACTTTTTTAGCAGATGGAGTAGCTAAGATAGCAATTCCTTGAGGGATTAAATAGTTACGTCCGTATCCTGGTTTAACAGTTACTACGTCATCTTTAAATCCTAACTTTTGAACGTCTTGTTTTAAGATAATTTCCATTGTTGATGTCCTTTTTAAAAGAAGTTAGGTTTCACGAATGAAAACCAACAACCTTAGTTTTTTATTATTTTAATAAATCAGCTACGTATGGCATTAAAGCTAAATGACGTGCTCTTTTTACTGCTACAGATACTTTTCTTTGGAATTTCAAAGATGTTCCTGTTAAACGACGTGGTAAAATTTTACCTTGTTCGTTTACGAATTTTAATAAGAAATCAGCATCTTTATAATCGATGTATTGAATTCCTGATTTTTTGAAACGACAGTACTTTTTAGTTTTGTTAGTTTCAATGTTTAAAGGCGTTAGATATCTGATATCTCCGTCTTTTTTACCTTTTGCAGATTGCTCTATACTTGACATAACAATTAAGCTTTTTTAGATTTTAATTTCTCTCTTCTTCTCTCTGCCCAAGATACAGCGTGTTTATCTAAAGCTACAGTTAAGAAACGCATAACTCTTTCGTCACGTCTGAATTCAGTCTCTAAGTTGATGATGATCTCAGCTGGTGCTGTGTATTGGAATAAATGGTAAAAACCACTTTTCTTGTGTTGGATCTCATAAGCTAATTTTTTTAAGCCCCAGTCCTCTTTAGCTACCATCTCAGCTCCTCTAGAAGTAAGAAATTCTTCGAATTTCTCTACTGTTTCCTTTATCTGTGTTTCAGATAAAACGGGATTCAAGATGAAAACAGTTTCATAATGATTCATAAATACTAAATTTTATTTGTTACAAAATTGGGTGCAAAAATACAACTTTATACATACTATCCAAAACTAATTTGTCTTTTTATAAAGTTTTAATCCTTACACTTCCTTATCTCTCTATTTTCTTGTCTAATAACAACTCCGCTCTCTGATACATCCCCTCTATAGATAATACATCTAAATCCGCGTGAGCTCTTAACCACTTAGCATTCAGATCTACCAAGTCTTCTTCTAAACCATAGAAATCATCATTCTTTAGCAAATCTCTTGTAGGGTTAGTCCCAAAATAATCAGACTCACAGAATGCTTCTAGTACAACATCATCTATTCCCTTCAGTACCTCAACTTGTTTAGTTAACAAAGCTAGATTAGCCACAGCTCCCATCTTTTCTAATCCAACAGCTATTGTTTCAAAGAATTCAAAATCAGCTTGTGTATTCCACACGATTTGAGAGAAGTTACCATTCTTATACTGTGCTAAATAATAATCTACATAATAACTTAAGATTGCATCCGGATGAACTACTTCTCCCATTAACCCTCCCTCATCTCTTACTAGGTTAATAAATGAGATATTCGAAGAGATAATATCATATCTCTCTTGACTTTTAAAAGCATCTTCTGAAATAACTATCTTTAATTCCATTCTTCTTATTTTATTTTTTAAAGCTAATAGAAATCAACATTTGCCACTACCTTTACAGAACGATACTGTCCGATAGCCTCAAAGCTCTTTAATATTCTTCTAATATTTTCTTTTGTCTTTACTAGTGGTACATTCTGAGGTATCTTAATTAAGATAACTCTGATATACTGATTGCGTATCCTATTAATAGCGGGCTCTTCCGGTCCTAACACTGGGATACCTAATTGTTCTTTTAGATTGTTATACAACCAAAACGAAGACTCTTTTAATTTCTCAAACTCTTTATGTCTTAAAGTCAACTTCACTAACCTATAGAAGGGTGGATACTTAAAATTATAGCGCTCATACATCTGTTCTTTGTACATCCCTATATAATCATAATGTGTTACTTGCTGTATGATATTGTGATATGGATTAAAAGTCTGAATAACCACTTTTCCTTTTTTCTCCTTCCTACCAGCTCGTCCAGCCACTTGTGTCATCATTTGATAAGCACGCTCATGCGCTCTAAAGTCTGGATGATACAGGCTATTATCTGCATTCATTATCCCTACTAAGTTTACATTATCAAAGTCAAACCCCTTCGCTAACATCTGCGTACCCACTAAGATATCTATCTGCCTCGCTTGAAAAGCCTCTACTAATTTCTCAAAGCCATACTTCCCTCGTGTTGTATCTTGATCCATACGTGCAATACGCTTATTCGGATACAATTCCTTTAACTCTTCTTCTACCTGCTCTGTACCAAATCCCTTAGTGCTCAAATCAACACTATGACAGCGCATACACTGCTTAGGCATCGGCAATGTAAATCCGCAATAGTGGCATCTCAACTCATTTTGATACTTGTGATACGTCAAACTCACATCACAGTGTGGGCATTCTGGCACAGCACCACACGTCACACACTCAACCACAGGGGAGAATCCACGTCTATTCTGAAACAAGATAACTTGTTCCTCTAAAGACAACGCCATATTAATCTCATTGATTAACACATCTGAGAAATGCCCTGTCATCTGCTTGCGTTTATATTTGTCTTTTATATCAACTAGTACTACCTCTGGAAGTACGACATTTGTGAATCGCTTCATCAGCTCTACTTTGCCATACTTACCTTGTGTCGCATTATAATATGTTTCTAAGCTTGGTGTTGCAGACCCCAATACTACTTTAGCTCCATGTTGTTTAGCTAAAATAATTGCACTATCTCTCCCATGGTAACGAGGAGCAGGATCATGCTGTTTATAATTCCCTTCGTGTTCTTCATCTACCACCACTAATTGCAAATCTTGAAAGGGTAAGAACACAGATAATCGTGTACCAATAATCACTTTAGACTTTTCCGATTTATTCAAGACTTGATCCCAAACTTCTAATCGCTCACTAGGAGAATACTTCGAATTATACACTGCTACTTCATTACCAAAATAATTAGTTAACCTCATCATTATCTGTGTGGTCAACCCTATCTCTGGTAATAAGAACAATACTTGTCCTTCATTAGCGATGTACTTTTCAATTAACTTTATATATACTTCCGTCTTACCTGAAGCAGTTACCCCATGTAGTAAGACCACATCTTTTGTCTCCAGTGATTGGCCTATTTCCCACAGCGCTTTACTCTGTTCATCACTTAACTCTATCACATCCTGTGTCGCATCACCGAAAATCACGCGATCTTGGTTTAGATAATATTCTTCAAATATTCCCTTAGTGATTAAAGCTTTTACTATAGCTGAAGTAGATTCTGACTCCTCTACTAACTGCTTTACAGTAATCGGCTTCTTGTGAACTGCATGCAACTGAAAATATTTCAAGATCATCTCTCTCTGCTTCTCAGAGCGAGACACTATCTCCATCAAGTCAGCTAAACCATTATCTACTAAATATTGCTCAGCAAGCTTTACATAGCGTATTTGCTTAGGCTTATATTTCTCCACCATCTCCTCTTGTAGGAAGATCATCTTTTTTTCGAGAAGCGAATTAATTACAGGAAATACTTTCTTGCGATTCAGTATAGCGATAATCTCTTCTACCTTTAAGATAGACTGTACCTGAAGTGCTTCATAGATTAAATACTCTGCATCATCTAGATCGTCCGGACTTATCTTACTTACTGGGTTAAACTGTATAATAGTCTCACTCTCTAACAGTAGCTGTGACGGCATAGCACTCTTATACACATCTCCTATCGTACACATATAATAGTCTGACAGCCACTTCCACAGTACTATCTGCTTCTCTGTCACCACAGGAGTAAGATCTATAATCTCATTAATCTCTTTCGCCTCGTAGTATTCAGGTAATCTATGATGCTTCTCGATCACCACAGCCGTATATACTTTTGAACGACCAAAAGGAACAGCTACTCGCATACCCACCTGGATAAACTCATATTCTGCCTCACTTACTGTGTAAGTAAACGTAGGATCTAACGCCAATGGGACAATAACCTCAACAAAGTAATTCATACTAACAATACTGCTTTTTAGAAATCAATAACCACAAAGATAAACTCTTTCTTTTTATCTCATCTCTTCAGTATCGCATTCGCTCTTATTTATCTCAAAATAGGGAGAAGTGAAAGATACTATTATACAAACCTATGTTGATACGCCTCTCTACTATTGTACATTAATAATATAAAATACTTACATCTTAAAATAGGTTCCAAAACATTATAGTAATCGTCCCTACCCTTGTATCTCAAGAGCACATCAATCATATATTAAACCTCAAACACCCCAATATAAACCAATCCATTAGACAATCTATCACTAGTAACCACCTCTAAATCATCATTAAAATAATATAGCATTGTATTTGCCTCATTGATACCTTTTGATAAACATAAATTATAAATATCCTCTAACATACCTGAAGCACCTATTATCTCATCTACTGCAGCTTTTAGCGATAGATTAATTGCAGAGTAATATACTCCTATGTGATCTTCATCATACCAATTTAACCCAATATCTCTATCAAATTGACTCCCACCAACATCTAATTTCACTCTTACTTTATCAACTTCTAAATATTGATTAAAGTCCTCTTTACTTCCTATAAAGGTTCCTATCCATACATGAATATGGGTCATCGTATTTTCCATAAACTAATCTATAAATATAAATGGTGGATGCTCACTATCTCTGTATTTTATCTGAGTTGTGTTCTAGAATACTTATTAATGATCAATTCAAACACATAAATATCGCTTTCCATTTTTCTAACTTTTATATTATCCCTATCTACTTTAACTCCTTAAACACCCGTTCAGCAGACACCTTCATTTCTTCATCTGACAGTAATTTCTCGAGTATCTCTTTTTTTTCGTTTACCTCAAGTGAACGTACTAAAGAATCAAAAGCACTATATCTATAATCTATATCTTGTGTTTTATCAACAACAACTTCTTTCACATAATCCACTATAAAAGAATATGACATAAAATTCACAGTCGTCATCACAGCATACTCCTTTACCTCATCATCTGAACTAGTCGTTAGTACAGTATATAAACTACTTACTATGCTGTCTTTATAACCAATCGGAATATCGTATAATTCTAAAATCTTCAACACCTCTATTCTAGCTAAGTCAAACTCTTCTTCATCAAGTAGAATAGTATTATACAAATCCCACTTGGAATCAATATCCTCCCACTCAAGTTCTTTTATATATTCTACTTTCTCCCAATCTGTTTTAGCATAATAACATTCTTCTATATTCATCATACCTCAGTATTAAAATTAAACTTTTTATCTAATATAATGGGGGTATAGTGATACCCTACCGCTGTGTATCAACAGCACGTGACGTCTACACCAATAACTACAATACTTTAAAAACAATTCACTCTTGTCTATTTAACATATCTAAAAATACTATTATTTACTACTTGCTACTACAGTTTTCTACTATTTTTTACTAAAAACAGCTCTTTATAGGGGTATTAACTAAAAAAGTGTAGTACTTTTTTTGAGACCAAAAAAAACACAATATATTGATAATTAAGCAATTACATAATACATGCAAAAAAACTAGATAAAGCATACCTTCATAATCCCAGTATTAATCATACTTTATGCTAATTCCTTCAACACTTCTTCAACATTACTACAAGAATGCTCTATAAAACCAGTTCTTTGTTGAAGAACTCTTGAAGAGGTCTTGTCGCACTCTTGAAGAGCTAAACACATAAATGATATTTTGATATCTTCTGTATGGGCACAAAAAAAAGGCCACTAACTTGCGTTAATGACCTTGTATTTTAAGCCTTACTCTTTTTTATTATTTTAAACGATGTTTAAAAATCTAACTTTTCGACTACTGACTATAGTTTTTTCCAAGTTTGTGTTCTTCCCATAAGCGATATTCCAATATAACCTCTTACATCTAGTTTATCTACTCCGTTTAGCTTCACAGTACACTTATACTCTTTTCCACTTTCAGGATCAGTGATTCTACCACCAGAGTACTCATTGCCTTTCTTTTCTAAATCTTTTATTATAACAAGTCCTTCAATAGGCTTTCCTTTATCACTGCCTGTACAGTTATCACATTTAGGATCTGCCTTAGACGGATTTAATAGTTTTATTACTTTGCCATAGTACTTCCCTCCTTTTTCATAGATTTCTATGATAGATTTCTCCTTACCTGTGTTATCATCAATGGTTTTCCACTTACCTACGATACTCTGAGCTTGAGCTGATATTGATACTGCTAATACAAGTATCAGTGTTGTTAAAAAATTCTTCATAGTTTCGGGTTATTTTAGTTGTTATGAATCAAATATAGCTATTTTTTTGACTTTAATTTATTTATAGTCAAATTTAATTCAAAACCTAACAATAGAATCATACAGTTAATCCACAGATAGAACATCACCACTAATAATGTTCCAATAGACCCATATAGTTCGTTATATCTAGCAAATCGCAACACATATACCCCGAATAGGTATGAGGTTAAAATATATAGTATCGTAGTAAATACTGACCCGATAGAAATAAACGACATTTGCTTAGTTTGTTTGGCTCCGAATTTATACAATACAGAAGTAGTAGTTAATACCACTAATAATAAAAAGATACTTCTAGACCACTGAATAAGCAAAGAATTCAAATGAAACTTATACATAAACACTTCTAATGTAACAAAGAAAGCTACTGAGAAAATAACTAAAATAGCTAAACATACAGATAACACTAATGCTACTAAATACTGACGAACAATATTACGTGACACAATAATGTGATAAGAAGACTCAAAGCCTCCTATAATCGCAAATACACCATTAGTCATTAAGAAAATTGACAATAGAAAACCCGAAGACAACAGCGATCGATAACTGTTATTCATAATATCGGTCAGAATGGACTCTACTGCGTCAAAAGTAGTTGGTGGTACCGAACTAGCAATGAATTGCATAAAATCTACCTGAAAATTATCTATAGGTATGTAAGGAATAAGATTAAGTATAAATAGTGCAAAGGGAAATAAAGCCATAAAAAAGCTGAAAGCAATAGATCCTGCTCGATAGGAGAACGCTCCTTTTATAATACCTAATAGATACAGCTCTATTAAATCATAGAGTGAATATCCCTCTAACACCTTAAATCGGATGCACTTTAGCGACCGGACTATAGCATTAAGGATAGGTATCCTATCTATTCTTTCTTCTATTTCCTTTGACATTATTCCTTTTATCTATTGTTAAACTTTTTTTAGGATGTAATATACAAGGATATCACTTTAGCAACGCTTCTTTATTTAAACTATCTAATAACTATAATACTGCTTTTAAACTCAAGTCCATATTATATACTGAGTGAGTCAAAGCTCCTGAAGAGACATAGTTCACACCACATAATGCATACTCTCTAACTGTACTTTCATCTATGTTACCCGAAGATTCTGTCTGACACTGATCTCCTATCAGTGCTACAGCCTCTCGTGTCATCGCATAATCAAAATTATCAAGTAAAATACGGTGTACATTATCACACGCTAAAATTTGTTTTACCTCATCGATACTTCTAGCTTCTACTATTATCTTTAACTCTTTATTATTCTCTTTTAAATACTGATTCGTTTTATCTATAGCTTCTTTAATCCCTCCAGCAAAATCAATATGATTATCTTTCAGCATAATCATATCGTAAAGAGCAAAACGATGGTTCTCTCCACCAGCTATCTTCACAGCCCACTTCTCTATCGCACGTATACCTGGTGTAGTCTTACGAGTATCTAATATCTTGGTATCAGTACCTTCTAATAAGTTTACGAAAACTCGTGTCTTCGTAGCTATAGCACTCATGCGTTGCATAGCATTAAGCATTAATCGCTCTGCCTTTAGAATAGATTGAGACGAACCTGACACATATAATATAATATCCCCCACTTGCACTTTGGCACCGTCGTTAATACATACCTCTACTATTAAAGTAGGATCTACAAACTCTAATACCATCTTAGCAAACTCTACACCTGCTATATATCCATCTTCTTTTACTAATAATTTTGCCTTACCTGTGGCGATAGCAGGAATACAAGCTAAAGAGCTATGGTCACCATCACCTACATCTTCACGTATTGCATTTGTAATAATTATATCTAGTTCTGCCTTAAATTGTGCTTCTGAAATCATGTTTAAAAAAAATTTGCGATGCTAAAATAAGAAATGTTTTACCAAGTCTCATTATAGAACATCGCAAACTATGTATCTTATGGTACAAACTAACCTATAGTAATACCTAACATTCTATAGAATTCTCGAAGAATATCAGGATGCCCAGGCCATGCTGGCGAGGTAACTAAATTACTGTCTACTACAACCTTATCTACTCCTACTTCTTTATATGTACCTCCTGCTAGAGTGACGTCTGGTCCTACTGCAGGATATGCCGTTAAGGTTCTTCCTTTTAAGACACCTGCAGGAGTTAATACCTGAATCCCGTGACAAATAGCTGCTACAGGCAAATTCTTCTCAAAGAAATATTTCACAAAGTCAATCACCTTGCTATTTAGACGTATATATTCAGAAGAACGCCCTCCACAAATATACAATCCGTCATAGTCTGCTATTTTAACTTCGTCAAAAGATTTATTGATTACAAAGTTATGTCCTCTTAATTCTGCATAAGTCTGATAACCCACAAAGTCGTGTACTGCTGTAGCAATAACCTCATTCTTATTCTTTCCTGGACAGACTACATCTACCTTTACACCTACTGATAATAATGCCTGATAAGGAACCATCACTTCATAATCTTCTACGAAATCTCCTGCTAACATTAAAACTGATTTTGCCATAACTACTATTTTTGATTATTATTTTTCTAATATAAGCCTTTACAGATGTTTTTTAATGGATAAATCAAAAAAAATCTGATAACTAATCACTCTCATCTTACTTTTTAGTATTTTTAAACAAAATCCTAAAAGCAATTTA
The DNA here is from genome assembly GCF_020905415.1 of Myroides oncorhynchi. Lineage (NCBI taxonomy): Bacteria > Pseudomonadati > Bacteroidota > Flavobacteriia > Flavobacteriales > Flavobacteriaceae > Myroides > Myroides oncorhynchi. The sequence goes on from NZ_JAJJMP010000001.1 coordinate 458,058, forward strand.
AAACAATTGACCTTATGAAAACAAAAATCGCCATGTTAGCATTATTTCTAACTTCGCTAGTTAGCTGTAACCAAAAAGTAGCACCAACTCAAAGTGTAAAAGTAGCAGACTTGTATTCTATAGAAATACCTGGAACATTTGCTACAATACAAGATTTGTATCCAAATGCGGATTTACAATACGGAAATACATTCAAACAAATGTATATCGTAACAACACATGAAGATAAAAAAGAAACTGAAAACTTTGATTATTTTGTAAATAAAAACTTAAGTAGTTATAACAAAAGACCTAATTATGAAGTGATTAGTCAGGAGGATATCCGTATTAATGGTATTACAGGTAAGAGATATGAGCTCAAGATGTCACAAGATAAAGATATGATGTACATGATACAGGTAATGCTAGATGGTAAAAAAGCTAATTATCAATATATAACATGGACTACAGGTGATAATAGTCAAGCTCAAAAAGACAACTTTCTAAATACTTTAGCTACTTTTAAAGAACAATAATATTTTAACAAAAATTAAGCATTGCTAACTATAAAGTGATGTTATTTATCGTACCTTTATAGTACTCAAAATGAGTGCTTAAAAGCACTTTAAAAATGTAATTTAAGAAATATTAAAACAATTATGAAAAGATTAAACTTAGCTCTAGCTGTATTAGCAACAAGTACAATGTTATTCTCTTGTGGTGAGAAAAAAGCAGATACTACAACTACACCAACTGAAACTCCAGCTGAAACTCCAGTTACTCCAGAAGAAGTAACAGGTGTTCAAATCACAATCAATGCAGGTGATGATATGAAATTTGATCAATCAGAGATTCGTGTTCCTGTAGGTGAAAAAGTTACTTTAACTTTAAAACATACTGGTAAAATGGAGAAAGCAATTATGGGACATAACTGGGTGTTATTAAAACCTGGAACTGACATGACTGCTTTTGCTACTGATGCTGCTCAAGCTGCAGATACAGATTATATTCCTGCTAAAGACAGTGATAAAATCGTAGCTCATACAAAAACTCTTGGTGGTGGACAGTCTGAGACAATTGAATTTACAATCACAGAAGCGGGTACTTATGACTTCTTATGTACATTCCCTGCTCACTTCGCTTTAATGCAAGGTAAGTTAATCGCTGAATAGTATATACTTTTAAGCCTAATAATATTCAAGGAGTTGTTTTTAAAACAACTCCTTTTTTATTTAGCTCGAAATCAACGTTAGCCAAATACTACAAAGCAATTCTGCTTCAGACCTATTTTGTATACTTGATTTTATTTACCTGTCTATTACTTATTTTGGGTTTAAACAAAGACTCGCTCAGGTAACTGCACAATCTAACATTCTCTTATTTACATCTTTTTTAATTGCTTTAATTCAAAAATGAAAGCACAAAATATGTTAAAAGTTAGTAATCTTAGCTTTTTTACATCAAAAAACGTAGTCATTTTTTTCTGACTAATTGGTTATTCATAATTTACAGTGTATCTTTGTTTCAACAAATTAGCATATAAAATGAAAAAAATTGTCTTATCATTAGCTGTAATGGCTACATTAACTCTTGCATCTTGTGGAAACAAAACTGCAGATACAACTACAACTGAACAAGAAGTAACTGCTCCTGCAACTGATGCAGTAGGTTATAAAGTTGCGACTGCTGACTCAAAAATTGACTGGGTTGGAGGTAAAGTTTCAGGAGATAACCATACTGGAACAATCAGTGTATCAGAAGGTGAAGTGTTCGTAAAAGACGGAAAAGTTACTAATGGTAAATTTGTAATTGACATGAACTCTATTGTAGTTACTGATATTACTGATGCTGAAATGAAAGCTGGTTTAGAAGGTCACTTAAAAGGTACTTCTGAGGAAAAAGCTGATCACTTCTTTAACGTATCTAAATTCCCAACTGCAACATTCGAATTAACTTCTGTTGCTGAAGAAAAAGGAAAACAAGTAGTTACAGGAAACTTAACGCTAAAAGAAGTTACTAATTCTATTTCATTCCCAGCAGTTATCACTGTTACTGATGCAGATGTTACAATCGCTTCAGATGAATTCGAAATCGATAGAACTAAATGGGGAGTTAACTTTAACTCAGGTTCAATCATCAAAGATTTAGCAGGAGATAAAATCATCAACGATAATATCAAAATCAAAATTACTACAAAAGCTACTAAATAGTCTTTTTATAGGATATAATCAGGAGTTACTCTTCATTGAGTAGCTCCTTTTTTTTTCATTAAAATATTAAAGCTGTAACTTTGAGCTACAAAAGAAAATAGAATTATCATGAAGCATTTTGACATAATCATAATTGGAGGTGGTCCTATAGGTATCGCTTGTGGTTTAGAAGCTAAAAAGAAAGAATTGTCTTATCTAATCATCGAGAAGGGATGCTTAGTAAACTCTCTTTATCACTATCCTGTCAATATGCAATTTTTCTCTTCTTCTGAATTATTAGAATTAGATAATATTCCCTTTATTAGCAAGGAGAATAAACCCCGCCGCAGTGAAGCGTTAGAATACTATCGTAGAGTAACAACAACTAATGTTTTAAATATTCACTTGTTTGAAACTGTATTAAGTAGCACTAAGAACAATGAAGGTTTATTTGAAGTAGGTACTTCTAAAGATAACTATACCGCTAAAGATATTATTGTTGCTACAGGGTTCTATGATATCCCTAATCCACTAAACATTCCCGGTGAAAGTCTAGCTAAGGTATCTCACTACTATACTGATCCACATTACTATGCTGGTATGGATGTAGTGGTAGTAGGTGCTAGTAATTCATCTGTAGATGCAGCATTAGAATGCTACCGAAAAGGAGCTAATGTAACGATGGTCATTAGAGATAAAGAAATCAGCTCTCATGTCAAATATTGGGTAAAACCAGATATCGAAAACAGAATAGCCGAGGGGAGTATCACTGCTTTATTTAACAGTACTATTACAGAAATAATGGATAATAGCATTCTAATCAACGTAAAAGGTGAAGAAGTGACAATAAAAAACGACTTTGTCCTTGCACTTACGGGATATCGTCCTAACTTTGTCTTTTTAGAACAATTAGGGGTAACTATTTCTACAGATGAGAATCGTACTCCTACTTACAATACAGAAACTATGGAAACAAGTGTGTCGAACTTATATTTAGCAGGTGTAGTATGCGGTGGTTTAAACACGCACACTTGGTTTATTGAGAATTCTAGAATTCACGCTGTTACCATTCTTAACCACATTTTTTCTAAATATCGATATCGTCGATTTTAGGACTTACATTCCTTACACACCCCTTTAGCTACTACGTCTATAGCATCCAACTGAAAACCTGCTGGTATTTCTATTTTTGGAATAGACACTTGTGTTAGACATATTGTCTTTTTACAATTACTACACACAAAATGTAGATGAGTATCGTGATGATGACTTTCATCGCATTCCTGAGCACATAATGCATATTGAGTCACATTATTAGTCGTAATACTATGAAGCAATCCTTTGCTTTCAAATGTCTTTACTGTTCTATATAATGTCACTCTGTCGGATTGATCAAAGCTTGCTTCAATATCAGCAAGCGATACTGCTCCCTTTTGCTGTTTTAAAAACTTCAATACCAATAGGCGCATTGCAGTCGGGTTAATCTTTTTGGCTTGTAATTCTTGTTCTAAACTAAGGGTACTCATATTTTCTCATTTTGTCATAAACAAAGATAAACAATGTTTATCAATCCTGTAATTTATAGTAGACAGTTTGTTTTTAACAGTGCATTAGCTTAAAAACATATAATACATTTTAGTATAAATAAACATATTTGATTATTATAGTAAAAAATAAAAACATATATTTATTTTTTTACTACAATCAAACTAAAAACACAAATTAAAGTGAATAGCAAACTTATAGGAAGTTCCCTTATTATAGCAGGTACAGCAATCGGCGGAGGAATGTTAGCCATGCCTATTATATCATCAGGAGTAGGATTTATAGGCATTACCGTAGTGATGATACTAATCTGGTTAGCCATGTGCTATACCGCCATTCTATTAGTAGAAACATATAAAGACAATAACCCAGAAGATGGATTAAGTACAATGACTTATAAATACTTAGGCAAAACAGGTTCTATCGTCACTGGAATAAGTATGCTAACACTAATGTATGCCCTAGTCAGTGCGTATATCGCTGGGGGTAGTGATATTCTGAGATTAAACTTAAGCAAATGGTTAGATACTGATGTAAGTCCTCAAATTACAGCATTTATCTTCACCATTCTATTCGGAGGCATTGTAGGTCTAGGTGCACGTGTAGTAGATATAGCAACAAGATGGATATTTATAATAAAACTAGTATTCTTATTTATTGTTATAGTAGTAATCTGTGGACATATCAAAATAGATAACTTATTACAGATGCCTTTAGAAAGTAAACTATTCTACTCTTCTATTCCAGTTATCTTTACTTCATTTGGTTTTCACATTGTAGTACCTAGTATGGTCAAATATCTACATGGCGATATCAAGCTACTTAAAAAAGCTTTTATCTATGGGAGTTTATTGCCACTTGCTGTTTACCTTATCTGGCAATTATCGATACTAGGTAGCATCGAACCGGAGACTTTCTTTGCGATTATAAAAGAGACCAAAGGATTAGAAGCCGTCATAGTTGCTGTCAATGGTGTATCTGAATCTAAGTGGATGAACATTCCTCTTAATGTATTCTTTGCTGCAGCTATATTAACATCATTCTTAGGTGTAGCTCTAGCGCTATTTGACTATGTAAAAGACTTAAGTAAGAAAAAGAAGTTTGGTAAGAATGCAGTGATCCTATACTTAATCACATTTATACCACCATTACTATTTGCTTTATACTATCCTAAAGGCTTTGTAATAGCCCTTAGTTACGCAGCAATATCAGTAGTCATCACATCTCTATTCATACCAATACTTATGTATATCAAAGTAAAGCAAGAAAGAAAAGAACCTATAACTTTCTTTCAAAAGATAGCATTTAGCTTGATTTTTGCTTTCGGAGTAGGTATATTATTAATACAAGTATTAATGACGGCGGGTGTACTCCCAATTTTAGACTAACAAATTGAGTTTAAACTCAGCGAATTACATAAATTTAAATAAATACAAAATGCAAAAAATTATCGGAAGTATTCTAATTGTCGCAGGTACGACAATCGGAGCAGGAATGTTAGCAATGCCCATTATATCAGCAAGCGTAGGGTTTACCTTTATGGCCTTTATCTTGTTCTGTATCTGGTTTGCTATGTATTATACTGCAATACTTTTGGTAGATGTATATAAATACAACCCTCCTACTCACGGACTAAATACATTAACTGTAAAATACCTTGGCAACTCTGGAGCTGCAGTTACCGCTATTAGTATGTTAGTACTGATGTATGCCTTAGTAAGTGCTTATATCACAGGAGGAGGAGAAATATTCAGAACGAATGTAGCTCATTGGTTTAATATTGAAGTATCTTCCCATACCTCAGCATTCTTATTTACACTAATATTTGGAAGTATCATAGCTTTCAGTACACGTGTGGTTGATTTTAGTAATAAGATTGTCTTTTCTTGTAAACTATTTTTTCTATGTATTGTAATGGCGCTATTACTGCCTAAAATAGAAATGGTACACTTACAGCATATGCCAGTCAACAGTATACCTGTATTAGCGACTATTCCTGTTATTTTTACAAGCTTTGGGTTTTATGTTGTCATCCCTACTTTAGTAAAGTATCTAGATGGTAATCTAAAACAATTAAAGCTAGTATTCTTAATAGGGAGTATTACTCCCTTAATCTTGTATTTAGTTTGGGAGCTTACCTTTTTAGGTAATTTAGACAGTAGTACATTTACTGCCATTTTACAAGAGAATTCAAAATTAGATGGATTAGTTAAGGCTGTAAGACAAGTAAATAATTCTGAATTAATAAGTATCTCTTTTACTTTATTTGCTTCTGCAGCATTACTAACCTCTTTTTGGGGTGTAGCGATGGCTTTAAAAGATTATATTCAAGACTTAGGTAAGAACAGACCTTTTATAAGTAACAATGCTTCTGCTATGCTACTTACTTTTACACCTCCATTGTTATTTGCTATCTTTTATCCTGATGGTTTTGTGATAGCACTTGGTTATGCCTCAGTACCGCTAGTTGTATTAGCCTTAATTATGCCAATGTTAATGTTGAGCAAAGCACAAAAGCAAGCTGGCGTAAAACAACCTATTTTACAGAAATTAGCTTTCTTGTTTTTATGGGGATTATCGATACTGATTTTTTTACTGCAAGGGTTGATGGTTGCTGAGATTATACCAGCATACTAACTATCACATTGACAGAAACAATATACCTGCCGACTTAACCTAGATTAAGAAATATCTAGATTAAGTCGGCTTTATTATTTTAAAGCATTACCTATCAGTACATTTGCCCTATAAAAAAAAAAGAAAATGAAAAATATAGTTTTGATAGGTGCAACAGGATATGTAGGTTCTGCTATATTAAATGAATTAATTCATTGTCAATATAACGTTACAGCTATTGCTAGAAATACAGCTACAGTATCGAATAGTTCTTTAGTTAAAAAAGTTGCTTTAGATATTACTGACAAAACCAAATTAGTAAATGCCCTTAAAGGTGCTGATATTGTCATTAGTGCATTTAACGCTGGATGGACAAACCCTAATTTATACAAGGACTTTACCACAGGTGCTAATGCTATACACAATGCTGCAAAAGAAGCAGGAGTCTCAAGATTAATTGTTATCGGAGGTGCAGGTACATTGTATATTAAGCCAGGATTACAATTAGTAGACACACCAGACTTTCCTGATTTTATCAAGCCAGGAGCTACAGCTGTAAGAGATTATTTCGAGAATATATTAGCAAAAGAAAGCACTTTTAAATGGACCTATTTTAGTCCTGCGATAGAAATGAATCCAAACAATCCTGGTAAACGAACTGGACATTATAGAATAGGTACAAATACACCTGTCTTCGATAGTGAAAGTAGAAGTAGAGTATCTGTAGAAGATGTAGCAGTAGCTATAACAGATGAAATAGAAAATGAACAGTTCCTAAACAAACAGTTCACAATAGGATATTAGTTCCAATAAAAGTCCCCAATTAAGGAAACAACAACAATTCTTCCCTTACTAAAAAAGGCTGTATCATTCTTTACTGATACAGCCTTTTTATTTTATTTCGAGATAATATATCTTACTACTACTTCTGCTGCATTTAACCCAAACAATGCTGGTATCCAACTATTTGTACCGTAGAACGACTTCTTATAATTCGTCCCATCAGTTAATTTTAGACTATCCTCATCTGGCATCTCTAATGAGAATACTGCTTTCACTCCAGAAGTTATCCCCTCTTTCTTAAGGCGCTTTCTGATTTGCTTTGCTAAAGGGCAAACAGTCGTTTTACCAATATCCTTTACTACCACCTTGCTTGCTATCATCTTACCACCAGCTCCCATCGCACTAATAACTTTTACTTTCTTGCGCTTAGCTGCTAAGATTAGATTTATCTTAGGAGTTACGCTATCTATACAGTCTAATACATAATTAAAATCCGCTGTCACGATTTCGTGTGCTCGCTCTGGAGAAATAAACTCTTCTATACGCACTAAATTCAATTCGGGATTTATATCCATCAGTCTATCACCGACCACCTTTACCTTTGGCATTCCAACAGTAGAATGTAATGCTGGTAATTGTCTATTGATATTGGTTATATCAACTGTATCGCCATCTACGATAGTCAGATTTCCTATTCCTGCTCTTACTAAAAACTCAGCTGCAAACGATCCTACTCCACCTACTCCTACTATTAGTACTTTTGCGTTCTTTAGTTTTTGTAACCCTTCTTCTTTAAAAAGTAATTCTGCTCTCTCTTGCCAAATTGCCATTTATTCTATTTATTAATCAGTCGCTGACTGCTGTTATCTATTAAAAATTCTCTTATAATTCTCTTCTATCTGTCGCTCAATATGTTCATTTAGCTGCTCTGCTATGCGATATACCTCAGCAATTGTTATCTCTTCTACATCATCTGTCTCTAAGAATATTTGCTCTCTTGGTACCTGTACAAATGTATCTCTTAAAGCTTCATTATAAATAAGGTGTTTACCAAAAGAAAGAAAAAAACCATTCTTCCAAAGACTCTCTGCTACTTGCCGTTTCTTATTAAAACTGTGAATAATCAATGGAACTGTAATGTTTAACTCTTTTTTAATAGCGATCACTTCTTGATATGCTGAAACGACGTGCAAAATTACTGCTTTTTTATATTTCTCTGCAAGTAGTAACTGTCTCTTAAACACATCTATCTGTATATTTAATGAAATATTGATTTTCTTATCTAATCCACACTCTCCTATCGCTAAACAATTTGGTTGTTGTAACTCCTCTTCTAACAAGGTTAACTCTTCATCTAAACGCTCTTCATCAATATACCATGGATGTATCCCAACAGAATATGTAGGAAGGGTATTATCAACTGTCATAGGATACTGATTAATTATTTCTACTATCTCGTGTTGATTCGTAATATGATGAGTATGTATATTGATTTTCATAAAGCGAAGATAAAAAAAAGCCCCTAATTAACTTCTGCTAATTAGGGGGTTTTATATTTTAAGAGATTACTCGACTATTTTAATCCAGCTAAGCTGTGTTCGATAGTAGCAATTTTAGCTAAAGCATCTGCTTCTTTCTTTCTTTCATTCTCAATAACCTGAGCAGGAGCACCACTTACGAACTTCTCGTTAGATAGTTTACCTTGTACAGATTTCAAGAATCCTTTTAAGTATTTCAACTCTTCTTCTAACTTAGCGATTTCTTCTTCTACATTTACACTTCCTGTTACAGGAATAAAGTATTCATTAGAGTTAACTCGGTAAGATAGCGCCCCGCTTACTTGCTCAGTAACATACTCTATAGAAACAATGTTCCCTAATTTAGAGATAATACTGTCAAAGTAAATAGATACTTTATCGTTGTTGATTACTTTTAAATCAATCGTTTCTTTAAACGAAATATTCTTGTCTTTTCTGATTGTACGGATACCCGCGATAACCTCAGTCGCTAATTCAAACTCTTTAATTAAGTTCTCATCGAAAGACGTCATCTCTGGCCAAGAAGATACTACAAGAGCTTCCTCAGCTGTACGCTCATTAATATGTTGCCAAATCTCTTCTGATAAGAAAGGCATAAATGGATGCAACAATTTCAAGTTAGCTTCTAATAATGCAATTGCTTTGTCAAAAGTAACCTTGTCTATTGGTTGTTGATATCCTGGTTTAATCATTTCTAAGAACCAAGAGCAGAAGTCATCCCAAACTAACTTATAGATAGCCATAAGTGCATCAGATATTCTATATTTCTCAAAATGGTCTTCGATCTCTACTAATGTCTTCTGAAGTTTAGCTTCGTACCATTCTATTGACACTTTAGAAGATTCTGGTTGCGGGATAGTCTCAGATACTTCCCATCCTTTGATTAAACGGAATGCATTCCACACTTTATTAGTAAATGCCTTACCTTGAGCACATAACTCTTCGTCAAACATAATATCATTACCAGCAGCAGCAGATAATAACAGTCCTACACGTACTCCGTCCGCACCGAACTTATCAATTAATCCTAAAGCATCAGGAGAGTTACCTAATGATTTAGACATCTTACGACGTTGTTTATCTCTCACGATACCCGTAAAGTACACGTTTGTAAATGGTTTTTTACCTGTGTACTCATATCCAGCCATAATCATACGTGCTACCCAGAAAAAGATAATGTCTGGTCCAGTCACTAAGTCATTCGTAGGATAGTAGTAGTTATACTCTTCATTCTCTGGGTCAGTAACACCATTAAACACAGACATTGGCCATAGCCAAGAAGAGAACCACGTATCTAAAGCATCCTCATCCTGTTTTAAATCAGCAGCAGTTAATCCTGCATTACCTGTTTTATCTTTTGCTAATACTACAGCTGTTTCAATATTTTCAGCTACTACAAAATCTTCTTTACCAGTACCATAATAGTACGCAGGTATTTGTTGTCCCCACCATAACTGACGAGAAATATTCCAATCACGGATATTCTCTAACCAACTTTTATAAGTATTATTATATCTACTTGGATATAACTTCACCTCTTCAGTTTCCATTACAGCAGATAAAGCAGGCTTAGCTAACTGCTCCATTTTAAGAAACCACTGATCAGATAATCTTGGTTCTATTACCGCTTTTGTACGCTCAGAAGTACCTACATTGTTGATATAGTTTTCTACTTTATCTAGTGCTCCGATAGATTCTAATTCTAATTCTATCTCTTTACGTACTACAAAACGGTCTTTACCTTTATAATGCATACCCAACTCATTAAGTGTAGCATTAGCATTAAAGATATCGATAATCTCTAAATTATGTCTCTCTCCTAAATCTTTATCGTTTATATCATGAGCCGGAGTTACTTTCAAACATCCTGTTCCAAACTCCATATCTACATACTCATCAAAGATGATAGGTACTACTCTATTACAGATTGGTACAATAGCATTCTTCCCTTTTAAGTGAGCATAGCGTTCATCATTAGGATTAATACAGATAGCTGAATCACCTAAGATAGTCTCTGGACGTGTAGTAGCGATTACTAAGTACTCATTACTACCCTCTATTTGATATTTTAAGTGGTACAGTTTCCCTTGGCGTTCTTCATAGATTACTTCTTCATCAGACAGTGTAGTTAACGCTTCTGGATCCCAGTTAACCATACGGTAACCACGGTAAATTAATCCTTTATTATATAGGTCAACAAATACTTTTATCACTTGTTCAGACATCTCTGGATCCATAGTAAACTTCGTACGATCCCAATCACAAGAACAACCTAATTTTTTAAGTTGATCAAGGATTACTCCACCGTACTCTTCTTTCCATTCCCAAGCATGTGCTAAGAACTCTTCGCGTGTTAAATCGTTTTTATTGATACCCTGCTCTTTCAATTTTGCGACGACTTTAGCTTCAGTAGCGATAGAGGCGTGATCTGTTCCAGGTACCCAACAAGCGTTAAGCCCTTTTAAACGAGCACGACGTATTAATACATCTTGAATCGTATTGTTCAACATATGTCCCATGTGTAATACTCCCGTAACGTTCGGTGGTGGTATTACAATCGTGTAAGGCTCTCTATGGTCAGGAGTTGAGTGGAAAAAATTATTTTCCATCCAGTACTGATACCATTTTTGCTCTACTTGCTTTGCGTCAAATTGTGCAGGAATTGTCATTTACTTAATAATTTTACTTGTTTTTAACATTTTTTAAAGTCGCTTATAAAGGTAATAATACTTTAATTAAATTTTAATTTAAGCACTATTACTTTTTACGTATCTTTGTAGCATGCAAAAATATGGATTACAATGCAATTACAAAAGATAACATCTTACTTTAAATGTTTATTTTTATTTGCATGTAATTCTAAAGTTTTTAATTTTACAAAACAACAAATAGAAAAATAATGAAAAACATTTTAGCATTATTAGTTTTGGTTTTGACAAGTGCAGTAACATTTGCACAAAAAGGACCTAAGATTCAATTCAAAGCAGAAAACAACACAATTGATTATGGAACTGTGGTAAGAGGAAAAGATAATGGAATAAGATCTTTTGAATTTACTAACGTTGGTGATGAACCATTAATTATTACTGCTGTAAGATCTACTTGTGGATGTACAGTTCCTTCTAAACCAGAAGAACCTATTTTACCTGGTCAAAAAAGTAAAATTGACGTACAGTATAACATGGCTCCTGGTAAAATCAGTAGAACTATTACTGTAGAATCTAATGCAGTCAACTATACTAATGGTGTAGTAGCACTTCGCATTAAAGGAGATGTGGTGAATAACTAATCAGAAAATAGACCGAAAAACAAAAGGGATCGCATGAGCGATCCCTTTTTTGTTTTTCGCTACTAATTTAATACTACACTTCTGTCGTTATCAGATCATATTCAAAAGCTGAGGATTTAGCAATTTATTTGAGACAAGAGCTCGTCAAGAGTGAAGCAAGAATTCTTCAGTAAAAAGGATTTATAGTAGAGTAATATTGAAGAAGTATTGAAGTGGTTATTATCTCTTTTGGACAGACTAAATCAAGATTTGTAAAGCATTGATGTTCTATAAGATCAGTATGATGTCTGTGTACGTTGTTCTACATACTAACCTTAAAAGTTAAATCATGAAGTATCTATATGTACCTTTTATCCCTAAATAACTAAAAAAGGAATTGCTAACGCAATCCCTTCAATGTCATACAGCTATTACAGCCGTTATATTTACTCTTTAAAGAATATATTATTTGCTATCGCTTTCTCTAGATTCTTTACTTCTTTGATTTGTATCTTAGCATCAAAACCTCTAATGTGTTTCATATGGTGAATATCAGATCCTACATAATCTATCATATCATTATTCAGCAAATGATTAGCCGCCTCTAGTACATGTCCTCCATAATACCCTGTAGTAGACAGTAGATTCATCTGAAACTTACAACCTGATTTTTTTAGCTTCTTATACATCTCTGTATTTTTATGGTAGAAGTTATAACGCTCAGGATGTGCTAAAATAATCTCATATCCATTCGATTTTAAATGAAATAGAATATCCATTAACTGGATCGGAGGATTAATATATGACATCTCTACTAATACATAGTTATCTTTTATCGTTAGTAACTTTTCAGATAACACACGTTGCAAGAAACTCTCATCCATCATATACTCAGACGCTACTCTTAACTTCAATGAAGCAGCTTCTTTAGGTAGTACTTGTAACACCTCATCATATTTCGCTAAGATTCCCTCTCTCGTATTATCCCATACTAACGGTGTAGTATGTGGTGTAGTAATCGCTTGATCAAAGCCTAACGCTTTCATAGACTCAATGATTGCTTTAGTATCTTCTTTAGTCTGCGCCCCATCATCTATACCAAACATCAAATGTGAATGTATATCCACAAAATTATTAGGTATTAAGGTCTTTAATTCAGGTTTAGATTTAAATAATCCGAACATATATTTATAATATTTTTTTGTATTAATTATTATTGCGTTTGAGTAATCTCATCTCCATTGCTAAGCTAATCATCGTCAACAACACTAAAGGTAAGGTAATTAATAACTTCTGACTAGTAATATTTAACACAATATATAAGATCACACTTAGTAATGTTAAAACTTGTAGCCCTTTAATCAACTTTACCTTATTTCTTAAAAAAGGCAATAACAAAAAAAAGGGACTACACAATAGAATTGTATTGTTATTTAATAATTCACCATGAAGTGAGTAAAATCCTACTGCAAAAAAGAAAAGCCCTAAAAGCCCCATAATTACAAAATAACAACTTCTTATTACGCGATTATTCATTAATACAGTTAAGATCAATACTATTAAACAAAAGAACCACATAGAATTAACACTGATACCAATATTTTCTATAGATGCATCAGGCTCAAATACTGTAATAGTCTCTGAGACTAAGGGTTTATCATCTATCTTAGTTTCTGCCAATCCATACATAAACTTATCTGGCAAAAATAACAATGTACTCTGTACATCTACCTTAGAACCAAATATTAAATTAATACCTAACATCTCAAAATATCTACTACTTAAATACGAATTCAAGATTGTTCTATATGTTTCTGTATTCCCTTCTACATCTACCTTTACAGGAGATTTGATACTGCTATTTACAATATCTACCACCTTAGTCGTACAATTCTGATCGATAAACTTATAGATATAATATTTATTAGATTCTTCTAGAGATTCATTAAGTTTACCCCATATCACCTGCTTCTCTGTATCAGACAAATCCAAAATCTGCTCATACACTGAACGGTTATCGTATATATATCCTTCTAAAAAGTTTTTATACGTAGAATATTCCGCAAAATACAATAAATTCCCCTTCACGAACTTCCCATAAAAATTAGGTTCACTAAAAGCAAACATACCATAATTATACACACGATCTATTCCTTGGAAAGGATCGCTAACACGTATAGCAGTATGTCCAAACAATGAATACAACTGGTCGCCTGTACCTACAGTTAATACACTAATCTCTGCTCGATCTGATAATGGACGTTCATTCGGAAAAGCTATCTGTACCATACAAAGACAGAATAGTACATATATTATTTTTTTTATCATGCGTTCTTATTGATTTATAACTCAACGTATAATTTGGTTCTTACAAAAATACTTTACTAATCTTTGATTTACAATAAAAACATACACTCTAAACAATATATAAATAATCTGACTCTACAACATTCAAAAATAAAGAGAATTACTCCTCTCCATCGATTAACTTTTACTTTAACAAGATTACATCATCACTATACTTTCGCAGTGGTTTTAACCCATAAATCGCAGTTGATTTATTATAAAACTATACTTGTCGCATTTACTCTCTTCTACATGTACCTAATATATTAATTCTCTAACAAACGTTTAGTCACCTAAACCCAGATTCCGCATTAGCCAAATACTACAAAGCAATTCTACTTCATATCTCTTTCATTAGTTCTTAAACCATACTATAACTAATTCAGTGCTATTTTGTATAATTACTTTTCGTTTATATGTCTATCGCAGAATCAGGATAAATATAGTAGATAGTACAATAAAACATATCTAAAGGTAAATCGTATTATATAAAGTAATCCTTATAAACACTATAAAAATTAGTAACTTTATGATACATTTGTATGATAAAATACAAGTAACTCGTTATAGAGTTTATACAAACAAATTTTAGCTATGAAAAAACACATTCCTAATGCTATCACTTTATTGAACTTACTTTCAGGATTAATTGCCTTAGTGTATGCATTTGATGACAATATCCACATGGCATTCTTATGGGTATGTTTAGGGATATTTTTTGATTACTGGGACGGATTCGTTGCACGCATCTTAAATGTAAAAAGTGAAATGGGCTTACAGCTTGACTCTTTAGCAGATATGGTGACAAGTGGAGTAGTACCCGGTTTAGTAGTATATAAAATGTTAGCCAGCATTCAAGAAAATCAAGAAATATACAATCTAACTCCTGAAACATACTATATGGGAGTAGTACCATACCTAGGGTTTATCATTACTTTAGGAGCTGCATATAGATTAGCAAAATTCAATGTCGATACTAGACAAACTGACTCATTTATAGGCTTACCTACACCTGGTAATGCTTTATTCATATTAAGTATCCCGATGATTATCTCTACAACTAAATCAGAAGAAATTATCTCGATATTAAGCAATCCTTATTTATTAGTAATGATAAGCATCCTAAGTGCTATCATCATGAATGCAGAACTTCCATTGTTCTCTTTAAAAGTAAAACCAAATAACTTAGGAGCATATAAACTTCAGATAGGTTTTGTAATTATATCATTAATACTACTAATTAGCTTGTTATATCTAGCTATACCTATTATTATACTAGTATATATTTTACTATCAATCATAATGAATATGTCTAAAAAGCAAAAAGCTAACTAAAAATAAAAAACGCTATCTAATTAGATAGCGTTTTTCATTTTATCTATCTAAAAAAAAGCAATATTATAGTATCTATAATGTTGCTTTTTTTTATAGCTATTCCATATTGCATAATAATTATTCACATTTTTAAAGTTATAAAAAACAACAATATTCACAATACGAGTATTTAACTTATAAAGTTTCATTTCATCACTTTATAACTATTCATTGGCATAATTATTGGAAACATTATTATAAACTTTTTTTTCATACTACTTTTTTTGCCCTATACATTCTACCCCAAGTATAGGGCTTTTATTCTTAGACTACAGATCCCAAATTGCTAGTATCTGTTTTTCCATTTTGCTGATAAGTTAATTCATCACAATACACTATTTGATTACACTTTATAATAAATGTAGCTAATACCTTTATTTGACTTCTACTTCCATCCTTCTTTTCAATAGACACTGTATGATTAGTAAATACAATATCACCTTCTTCTATGATATGATTAAACTCTAAGGTTAATTGATGTGTCAGTTCTTTTAACTTTTGAATATGCATTGTAAACTGATCAAAATTAAAAATCACACCATCTACACACTGCATATATTTCTTAGAAAAATACAGTTCTATCACTGAAGGGTCATAAATAGCGTTTTCTAATAATGCTTTGAAACAGCTTTTCACAAGATCTTTGTTAGTCATAATTTATTTTATTGAGTTATTGGTTTAGTTTCCGTTAATCATATTTAAGGTAGTTGGTTTCGCTTTAACCATCTTTACAATTGTGTTATGAAAAATAGTTCCCTTAAATAAGGATCTATTTAATCTATATACGAATTCATTAAAGTAAGCTTGGATGTATTTCTTATTGATATGTGAAGGTACAGTCCTAATCCAGGATTTAAGTTGGTGAATTACTACGTGTAATTCTTTAAAATTAGCCCCTTTATCACTTTCTTTTTGAGTGATGTTATACTTTTTTTTCAAAGGATTATACCCTCTCCATTTATCCGTAATTACATTAGCATCTTCTGAAATATGTTGTTCAAATATAGTAGTTAATGATTTAGCAGAATAATCGTCAATACACTTAACATATGCTCTTTTTACTTTGCTATCAGTAGTTAACTCAACAGCTATCACTGCTTTAGTTTTTTTGGTATCATAACTTCTCCCTGGTTTTCCTTGTTCATATCCCCCCACAACGAACTCATCTACATGGACTGTCTCAGTCATAGGATATTGTTCACTACTTTGCATAGCTAGGCGAACCTTGTGCATAAAGCCCCATGCTGTTGGCTGGCTTATACCATAACGTTTACCCATTTGAATACTAGAGATGCTTTTGGTAGAAGTTGTCATCTCAAACACAATCATAAATGCTTTATGTAAACCAAACTTAACTTTATGAAATAAAGTATTAGCAGTTGAACTCTCAACATGTTCACAGTTATAACAATAGTAAGAATGATTAGTTTTTAAGCAACCTTTTTTATGACCACATTTTACACAAGTAAAACCGTTTGACCACTTAATTTTACTTAAATAAGCTTTACATGCTTCGTCATCTGGTAGTTCTTTTACTAAGTTCAGAATGTTTTGACCCTTAAATATTTCCATACTATGGATTTTAAGATACTAATATACGGATGTTAAATTAATAACTCAATTATTTTATTTTATTCTTCTATGCAAAACTAAAATCTCCAAAAGATACAAGCGATAACATTTGTTATTAAAACTTTTCGTTTATTTTAAATTTCTTAAAATATTTAACACTTCATTACTACTAGTACTTATTTATCCATCAAATAGATGGTACTTTTATAATACTTCATCTAAAATCCACACAAATTAAAAACATCATTTCATTACACAAACCTCATTTTAGCCTGCCATTGTATTTAATAATTGCATTATTTGATTTAATTACATATTTTTAATAAAAAAATAACAAAATAATGTTTGAAAATTTAGATCCAACTATTATAACATTTGCCATTTATCTAGTGGTGGTATTAGGGATAGGTGTAGTTGCGTATTTACGCACAAAGGACTTTTCTGACTACATCCTAGGCGGACGTAGTTTTGGTCCAGTAGTAACAGCTTTATCAGCAGGAGCATCAGATATGTCAGGATGGTTACTGATGGGGTTACCAGGTGCAATTTTTGCAAAAGGATTATCTCAAAGTTGGATAGCTATTGGTTTAATTATCGGAGCTTACTATAACTGGAAGTTAGTAGCAGGTCGTCTGCGTGTACATACAGAAATCAATAATAATGCGCTGACATTACCCGACTTCTTCCACAATAGATTTGGCAAAGACGGTCAATTAGTCAAAACAGTATCAGCTATTACTATCTTAGTTTTCTTCACAATATACTGTGCTTCTGGTATGGTAGCAGGTGCTAGATTATTCGAAACGCTATTCCACATGGAATATATCAATGCTCTTTATCTAGGAGCTTTAGCTACGATAGCATACACCTTCATAGGTGGGTTTTTAGCAGTAAGCTGGAGCGATACTATTCAGGCTACCTTAATGCTATTTGCGTTAATCTTAACTCCTGTGATGATTGTTTTATACATGGGAGGATGGGATGCCATCACTACTTATACAAATGAAGCTGCTATTGCTACTAATATTTCTTACTCAAGTCTAACACATAATGTAAGTTTTATTGCAATCATTAGTGCTGCAGCATGGGGTCTAGGATACTTTGGACAGCCACATATCTTAGCACGCTTTATGGCTGCTGATAGCGTAAAGACAATGAAAAATGCTAGACGAATAGGTATGTCATGGATGACACTATGTCTAGGGGGTGCCGTAACGATAGGTTATTTAGGAATTAGCTACTATTATAAACACCCTGAAGTAGCAGGTGTCGTAACGAAAGACAATGAAATGATCTTCATAGAGCTAATCAAACAATTATTTAACCCGTGGGTAGTAGGTATATTACTTTCTGCTATTCTAGCTGCTGTAATGAGTACGTTAAGTGCACAATTATTAATGTCATCTAGTACGCTTACACAGGACTTCTATAAAGCTTACTTCAGAAGAGGGGCTAGCCAAAAAGAACTAGTATGGACCGGTAGATTTGCTGTACTATTAATTTCATTAATTGCCATCTTTATCGCCTATGACCCTGACAGCAAAATACTTGCTTTAGTAGCACATGCTTGGGCTGGTTTTGGAGCTGCATTTGGTCCTGCTATTTTATTCACCCTATTCTGGAGAAAAACAACAGGTATGGGAACCTTTGCAGGGGTGCTAATAGGAGCGGTAACTGTGATTTTATGGCCTATCCTTTTTGGAGATATGATTTATGAAATCATCCCAGGATTCTTATTTAGTTCTATTGCAATCTACTTAGTATCTAGCTATGGAAAACAAGCTTCTGCTGAAATAATAGAGAAGTTCATCTCTGCTGATGCTTTATATCACAAAGAAAAATAATTAGATAAAGTCTATTTATTATAACGAAAACTCTAGGTATATAACACGATAAAAGATGTTATACACCTAGAGTTTTTTCGTTTATCCCAGAATCAGCGATAGGCAGATAAACGAAAAGTAATTATACAAGATAGGTCTGAATTAGCGATTTCAGCATACTATAGTATGGTTATAGAGCTAATGAAAGAACTATGAAGTAGAATTGCTTTGTAGTATTTGGCTAATGCTGATTCTGGGTTTATGAACAACATAAGATTAACATTGTACAAGAAAATGTAAACCAATAACTTTGCACCTCATAAAAACGATAATACGTGCCTCGATTTAATTCACACCCTATATACAATACTCAGTTTATACTAGTATGTTTAAGCTCTTTACTATTCTCTGCTAGCTTTAATATGCTTATTCCAGAACTACCTGATTACTTATCAGGACTAGGAGGGGCAGAATACAAAGGACTAATCATCGGTCTATTTACAATCACTGCAGGTATCTCCAGACCATTTAGTGGTAAGCTAACAGACAAGATAGGACGTGTACCTATTATGGCGATTGGGTCGATAGTATGTTTTGTGTGTAGTTTATTATACCCTATTCTTACCTCTGTATCAGGCTTTTTATTCTTGCGATTATTACATGGATTCTCTACAGGATTCAAACCTACAGCTACGGCAGCTTATGTAGCTGATATCGTACCTAGAGAGCGATGGGGAGAAGCATTAGGCCTACACGGTATAAGTTTTAGTACAGGTATGGCTATAGGTCCAGCCATTGGTAGTACCATAAAGATGTACACCTCAATAGACTTCCTATTCTATACTTCATCTGCTTTTGCTCTACTTTCTATAGTCATCTTAATGAATATGAAAGAGACCCTACAAGTCAAAGAGAAGTTCTCCTTTAAACTACTAAAGATATCAAGAAAAGATATCTTCGATTTCGGGGTATTCCCAGCAGCCTTTGTGACTTTTATGTCCTATATAGCTTATGGAGTTATCCTTACTCTAATCCCTGACTGGACAGGACACTTAGGATTAGAAAACAAAGGAATCTTCTTTATGATTTTTACTATTTCATCTCTTTTAGTAAGGTTTGTAGCAGGTAAAGTATCTGATAAATATGGACGTGTCTTAATCATCAATATAGGATTAGTACTGCTAATTATCTCACTAGCTATTATAGCATTCTACGAATCTACTAATGGTCTATATCTAGGTGCGTTTATATATGGTATCTCCTTAGGTATATTATCCCCAGCATTGAATGCCTGGACGATAGACTTCAGCCAACCAGATCAACGAGGGCGTGCTGTATCTACTATGTATATAGCTTTAGAAGCAGGTGTTGGTGGAGGTGCTTTCTTAGCTGGGTGGTATTATAAAGATAATATCACTAATATCCCTACTATTATGTATGCTAGTGCTGTGGTTATTATCTTGAGTTTAGTCTATATGATGTTTAGAAAACAACTTTCCTTTACAAGAAAAGCATAGCGCAATATTACTTCTTTAAGATTGATTTGACTTGGTGTTGTAATACAGGTATAACCTCTTGTTCAAACCAGATATTATTTGCTTTCCAGATATTATTTCTCGGAGAAGGGTGAGGTAATGGAAAATAAGTAGGTAAATACTCATGGAAATTATTTACATTCTCTGTCAATGAATGGTTTGTCTTTAAATAATAATCTTGTGCGTATTTTCCAATTAACAAGATAAGCTTCACAGAAGTTAATTGTTCTAACAACTGAGCATGCCATGTGGGAGCACATATTTTCTTAGGAGGTAAGTCACCACTCTTTCCTTTGCCTGGATAACAAAACCCCATAGGAATAATAGAGAAATTAGCTGTATCGTAGAACTCCTCTTCTGTCACTCCTAGCCATTGACGCAGTTGTTCTCCACTTTTATCTTTAAAAGGAATACCAGATAGATGTACTTTTAATCCAGGTGCTTGGCCTATAATAATGATTTTAGACTGTACACTAGATAATACCACAGGATTCGCTCCTAGAGGTAATTCCTTCTCACATATCTTACAAGCCCTAATATCACTTAATAACTCATCAAAACGATCCATACCTTATTCTATTTATTGTCCTATTAAATATCGATGTGGGGTAATACCAGCGTGTTTTTTAAAAAACTCTATAAACGCACTATCTGACGAAAACTCCAATACATCTGCTACCTCTGAGATAGTCATATCCTCAGCCAACAACTCCAGAGAGCGGTAATACTTCCACTGCAATCGCCAATCTTGATAGACCATGCCCGTCTCTTTCTTAAAGATACGAGAAATAGTCTTCTCACTTGCTCCTACCTCTTGTGTTAGCTCTTTAAGAAATGGAGGAACTCTTTTATCTATAATAAACTGTCTAATAATATCTTTTAATCTAGTATCTTCTGGTATCTTCAGATGATAATCCTCTATATGAGCTGCGTTTAACTCATTGCTAAATACCTTAACTATAGCGAACTGCTCATCTGTATAAGCCTTCCATTCCCAAAAACATATTCGCTCTATCAATTTTTCTATTAAAGAATTGACCTCTAATACTTTAATAGTATCAGTTGTCCACAACTTCTCTTTGACTGTAAAGTAAATAGAACGGTAAGCAACCACATTTCTAAAGAATACGCGATGAGATAACCTTGCAGGTATAATCAACATGCGTGTAGGTGGTAGAATCACCTGCATATCATTAGTCAGTAAAGTCATACATCCACTAGGAGCATAGAGAAGTTGCAGATGTTCATCGTGCTGATGAAAACCAGAATCATGCCGAACTAAATCAGAAGCTAAGCCTATGACGGATAAGTCTATTCGTTCTGGGTGAAATTCTTGTTCTGAATGCAAATATGCCATTTGTCCTTAAACTGGTATTTAATGAATTTATAGTATTATAAAGGTACTGCAAATTCTAGAGACCTTTGTCAAAAATTAAAAACAATGAAAACAAAAAACAGTTTAGCGCTAATGATTGTATTGATGATGTTCCCTCAATTCGTTGAGACCATTTACAGTCCTGCCTTAACGCATTTAGCTAAAGCATTTGATGTACCGAAGGAGACTACATTATTGACGATAAGTATTTACTTCATAGCCTTTGCCCTAGGAGTTATCTTTTGGGGTATACTAAGCGATTATATAGGTAGAAGAAAAACAATGTTAAGCGGACTAATAACGTATACATTTGCTTCTGTGTTAGCCTTACTTGCCACCAATTTTGAAACAATACTTATTGCAAGATTTGTTGCAGCATTTGGGATAGCCGTAGGATCAGTGATTACACAAACAATGATGAGAGACAGCTATACTGGAGTAGAACTAGCTAAAGTATTTTCTATCATGGGAATCGCTTTATCAGTAAGTCCTGTCATAGGATTATTTATGGGAGGAATACTATCTAATCAATTTGGATACTGGGGAGTATTCACTGTATTAGCAACGTTGGCAATATTGCTATTCAGTACATCCTTCTTCTCCTTAAAGGAGACTAAACAGCGTACAGACAAGATCTCCTGTGATAAAATAATAGCCTTAGCTAAGACGATGTACACTGACTCTCTATTGTGGAAATATGCTTTATTAGTTATGGCTTATAATGTTCTTCTATTTAGTTATTACTCTTTTGCGCCCTTTATATTTGAACAACAAGGTTTAAGCCCAACAGTATATGGATACAGTGGTATTGTACTGGCGGTTGGTTCTTTTATAGGAAGCTCTCTAAACAAAAAATTATTAGAAAAAGGATATTTACCTATTACTTTAATGAAGATCGCAGCCACTATAGCTATCGTTAATGCTTTAGTATTAATACTAATAGGGAACACTCTTTACTTTCTAATCCCAATGGTATTTATTGTAACTGCATTTGGGATAGCTATTCCTAATATCCTTAGTCAAGCCTTACTACAGTACAAATCATCGATAGGTACAGCTAGTGCTTTATTCGGGTTATTATATTATATCTTGATTGGTACTGGTCTATACATTAGTAGTACTATGCCTAGTATCACTGTCGTAATGATTAATTTTGCTACTATAGCGATCTTAGTTTCACTACTTATTAAAAGCAAAAAGACGACTTTATAGCCTTGCTATAAAGTCGTCTTTTTCTTTCTTAATTCTTCTTGACATACCCCATTCCTCTAGAAACAGGCCATACTTCTTTAAATCCATAATGCTCATATAACTTATAAGCTTCACCATCTGCAATTAAGTTTACATAGCATGACTCAGGCAGATTATCATTAATAAATTCTGTCAATGTGGTCATTACTAACTTACCTAATCCTTGTCCTTGGTACTCTGGTAATACACAAATATCCACAACCTGACAATGACATCCACCATCACCTACTAATCTTCCCATACCCACAAACCTATTATTATTCTCTGTATCTAGTATTGATACGCAGCACAGAGAATTCGCAAGACCAATAACCGCAGCCATAATTCTCTTTTCAGATAAACCACAAGTAAGGCGCATCTGTATATAATCTTCTGGTTCTATTATATCATAAGAAACTTTATATCGCATAAATACTATTTTATTTAATTATAAATATTCACAAATATATTATGGTATGAATTCTATACCAAACAGTTTATATAATATCTGATAACTTGTCGCAATACTAGGACATAATCCACTTTTGTTATGGCATATAGCATAAACAATAAAGGCAACTTGTTTCAAGCTGCCTTTATTAAATTATTTATCTTCTGACTGATTTTCTTTTTGATCTTTTGTCAATAGACTTAATTCTACTTGTTCTACAGAGTTGCGATACATCTTAAGTATCTTACCCTCATAATCATCAAGTCTGATAACATCTCCCACATTAAACTCATCATTAGCACATTCCTCACTAATCAAACCTGCTAAGGTATCATAGTGCTCACTCTCTTCAAACTTAATAGGTAGTAATCTATTGATGTCTGAAAGGTTATAATGTGCACTCACAACATACCTACCTTCTCCAATATTTACAACTACAGGTTCTTCGTTATCGTACTCGTCTTGAATCTCTCCTACAAGTTCTTCTAATATATCTTCCATCGTAACAATTCCCGTAAACTCTCCTACTTCATTAGTCGCTATCGCCATTTGTAAGTGTTTAGCTTGAAACTGCTTAAGTACATTTTTAATAAGTGTATTTTCCGAAATATAAATTGGCTCACGTAATAAAGAAGCTAAAGAAGCATTAGTTTTATCCTGAATCATTGCTTTCATCAAATCCTTCGTATAGATTACCCCCTTAATATTGTCTAAATTATCTTCATATACTGGAAAACGTGAATAACCTTCATTAATAGCATAATCGATAGCTTCTAATACGCTAGTGTTAATTTCTATAGCAGAAACATTTTTACGTAAGCTTTGAATATTATTCACTCTTCTATCATCAAAATCAAAGACATTTTGGATTAATACTCTTTCAGTTTCTTCGATTGCTCCACCTTCTTGACTTTCCGTAATAATCATTTTTAACTCTTCCTCCGTATGAATATCTGCACCATGTATTGGACTTATACCCATTAAGCGCAATATCCCGTTAGCTAAACCATTCATTAACCAAATAATTGGTCTAAAAACAAAATAGAAAATACGCAAAGGCCATGCTACTGTAAAAGTTGTCTTTGTCGGAAAGTGAATTGCTAATGACTTAGGTGCTAACTCACCAAAAACAATGTGCAAAATCGTAATAATAGCAAATGCTAATGGAAAAGATATGTTTTTCGCAACACTGTACCATTCTGGTCCAGTAAATCCAAAAAACTCAAATAAATACATAATAACTGGGGTTAAAGAACTCTCTCCTACCCACCCTAAACCAAGTGATGCTAATGTAATTCCTAATTGAGTAGCAGCTAAATAAGCATCTAAGTTCCCTACAATGCCTTTTGCTATTACAGCTACCTTTGAATTTAATTCTTGATGAACTTCTATTTGTGAGGTACGGACTTTAACTATTGCAAATTCCGCAGCAACAAAAAAACCGTTCAAAAAAACTAAAAATAATGTAAGTAACAATTTACCTACTGAAATCTCTTCGTGTACAATGTTAGAGCCAGCTAACATTGTAATGATCTGGGCGTATGTATCCATTTTATGAATTAAAAAAAGCCAATGTTAAATCTTTTTAATGGCTTAAGAATTATATCCTTGCAATATAAATCTCATATCAAAAATAATAATTAATTTGATACATTATATATCATTATCACTAATTTTTAAAAAATATTAAAATACTTATAAAAATAGCTTCACTACTTCAGTTTTTATCACATAAAATGAAGTGTACTCATCATAATTATAAGAATCTCTACTTTTGACTAAATTCTACATAGAGTCTTTATCAAAATGAAAGGGCAATATATTCATCAAAGATGGAGAATAACATACTTTCCCTTCAACTCCCATAAAATACATCTCAATTGGAGCGTCCTGTTTTACCTCGTATTCCAAAATACTTTGTCTACAAGCTCCACAAGGAGGTATTGGGCTATTAGTCAATTTTAAATCAGATGAAGCTGTAATAGCCATCTTTACTATTCTTTTACCAGGATAATTAGCACCAACATAAAAAATAGCTGTTCTCTCAGCACAAAGACCTGATGGGAAGGCTGCATTTTCTTGATTAGACCCCACCACAACAGTACCATCTTCTAACAATATAGCAGCACCTACTCTAAACTTAGAATATGGAGCATAAGCTTGTTTGCGAACTTCAATAGCTCTATTCATTAAATCCTGGTCAGATGGTGCTAATTCAGCTAGTGAATCATATTCCAAAAAAGTTGTAACGATTTCAATTTTTTTCATAATCCTTGACAATTAGAGATAAAAAATCCAAACACATCGTTTGGGATGGTTTGGATTCTTATACAAATATACTATTTTTTTTAACCCGAAATACGCAATAGACAGATAAACGAAAAGTTATTATACAAAAAAATCTGAATTAGTGATTCAACTATATTTTAGTATAGTTTTAGAGCTAATAAAAGAGCTATGAAGCAAAATTACTTTGTAATATTTTAACTAATGCGGATTTGGATTTTAACCTCTTGGATAAGTTTTTCTTCCTAAATCAAATGTTAGTGAGAATCTCAACGTATTTTCCATAGGGTTATTAATTTTCGAAGTTGAAAACAAGTATGATAAGTCAATTGTCATCATACTGTATTTAAACCCTGCTCCAAGAGTTGCATATTGTCTTGCTCCTTTTTCTGGACTTTCATGGAAGTAACCAGTTCGAAACGCAAACTTATTATCATACCAATATTCCGCACCCAAAGACCAAGCAATTTCTTTCATCTCTTCACTAAATCCATTAGGAGCATCTCCAAATGATTTGAACACTCCTTTAAACCAACTAATATCATTATACTTTAAAACCTCTTCAGAATCTGTTCTATCTTTTGGAGGAGTAGGCACAAGTAGTTTATTAATCTCCGCACCCACTGTCAAGGTATTTTGGTTGTCTATAATAAAATCAAAACTACCTCCTAACTTTAAATTTGCTGGCAAAAAAGAACCAAACTGATCATCCTCGTACTTAATTTTAGGTCCTAAATTTTGGATATTAAAACCTGCTCTCCATCGACCATCAAATCCGTTAAAACGCATCATATCAGACTCATAAAATCCCGAAATATCAACTGCGACTTGACTAGCCATTGAATTAGACCCGTCTGTTTCAGGCATGCGTAGATTGGAATTTATAAAACGTCCTGTTACCGCCATACCAAAACGATCACTTAATTTTAGTGAATACGAGATATCTACAGCAAATTCATTTGGTTTCTTGATAACACCGTTAGATTGATAATCTGATCTAAACTCCATATCACCCATTCCAAAATAGCGCAAACTACCTCCTATAGCACTTCTTTCATTAAACTTATTATAGTAAGTCAACTGGCCTAAAGCCATATCATTACTAACCTTAGACATATAAGGGCTATAGTTTAAAGAGAAGCCTTGTGATTGAGTTGCAAACGCATATTTCGCAGCATTATGTTGCTGTGAAAACACATCACTAGAGGTTCCTACCCCCATATCTCCCATACCAGAAGATCTAGCATCTCCAGATATCAATAGAAATGGAACACCTGTTGTTATAGGTCTAACCACATTTTGAGCATTAATATACTGTCCTGCTAATACAGTAAGGAATAAGGCCGTAACTTTTCTCATCTTTAATTATTTAAGATTCACAAATATAAGCTTTTTAACATTTCTAAAACAATCACTCTTTTATTTTAAATATCACTCTTAGACATTTAAATACAGCAAAGCATGCTTTATACGAACTAATCAAATAGATACTAGAAACTCTATCTATTGAATTATAATAATATTTACGTATGGTAAACTTAATATATTTAATTCTACCAAACTCATAGAAATCATACTACAAATCAAACAAAATCAAACCATTATTACATAATTTAAATATTTCATACTATAAATAATCGTTCCAAAATATAAAAAGACATAAAAACATATAATTTACAGCCTAACATTTTTCTTTTTAAACCAAATGAGACTCTTTAATTTTTCTATCAAAAATTAAACTCCTTAACCCTATAATCACGATAGATTATTAAGCGACAAGTAATAATACTGGATAGATCTGAATTAGTGATAAAAAAATAGTTACAAAGCTAATGAAAGACTATGAGGTAGAAGAACTATGAATATTTGGTTAATGACAATTCTAGATAATAGGAAACACACATACAAAGGTTCCTCAATTCAACTTACTTTTTTTAAACAAAACGAAATTACAAATCTATTTATTACTTTTATTTACTAGAAACTATCTTACCTTTGAGTAAATCCATTTACATTTGCAAAAGAATAGAATATTGCATACAATTATTTTAGACTAAAGCAATACAGTATACTTTTAAACGTTATAAAAGTAATTGCTTATTAAAAAATAAAAAATATTGATACTTTTTCGATTAAATGAAAGTATTCACATTGCTAATTAAACGTTAATTATTAAATTGCGTACAATTTTATATCCATTTATAACGAGATGAAGATTAAAGAGCTTTTAAACTTTCGACTACTTGCAGGTATATTAATCGCTGCTAGTATTACGAGTTGTGGAAATTCAAACAGTAATGTTTCAACTGCTACAGGTTGGAAAATCAATGATAGTAAAGGTGGTTTCCAATACAACACCAAATACGAACAACGAACTCCCAAAGGAATGGTTGCCGTAGAAGGAGGTACATTTACAATGGGACGTATTCAAGAAGATATTCTTGCAGAATGGAATAACAACCCTAAAGAGATGTATGTACAATCTTTTTATATGGATGAAACAGAGACTACTAATATAATGTATAATGAATATTTATATTGGTTGCGTACTGTATATCCTCAAAACAACGAACTATATCAAGAAATCTATAAAAGTGCTATTCCTGATACAACAGTTTGGAGAGGTCCTTCTGGATTCAACGAATCTCTTATCACGAGCTATTTAAGACATCCTGCCTATGCTAACTATCCTGTAGTGGGAGTTACGTGGGTACAAGCTAATGATTATGCTAAATGGAGAACTGATCGTGTTAACGAATTAGCTCTAGAAAAAGCTGGCTACTTAAAGAAAGATGCAAAAATTATAGATGCTGAATCTGATGCTCACTTTAGTACTGACACATACTTAATATCTCCAGAATCTGTTTATGGAGGTAATTCTGATATTGCTTATAAAGGAAAAGCAAATAAAGCTAAAGAAGGAGATCGCAATCTATATGCTACACAGAACTCAGGATTATTTACATCTCAATTTAGATTACCTACTGAGGCTGAATGGGAATATGCTGCTATCGGATTGATTGGCAATAGAGAGTACAATAATTATAAAGGCCGTAAAAAGTATCCTTGGGATAAAAACAGCAAACGCAAAAAAGGAAAACCAATTGTTCAGAATACTAAATACGCGAACTACAAACAAGGTCGTGGAGACTATGGTGGTATAGCTGGTTGGTCAACTGATAATGGAGATATTACTAATGCAGTAAAATCATATCCTCCTAATGATTTCGGTTTATATGATATGTCTGGTAACGTTGCTGAATGGGTGGCAGATGTTTACGATCCTACGATTGATCAAAACGAAACAGATTTCAATTTCTATAAAGGAAATGTATACTACAAAAATAAAATAGGAGCTGACGGAAAAATAGAAATAACAACGAACGAAACAGTTAAATTCGACACACTTAGCACTGGAAAGTTAAGAGCTAGAAACTTACCTGGACAAGTTGCACAAGAAATATTAGATCCTTCAGTATTCGATGATAATATA
Organism: Myroides oncorhynchi; assembly: GCF_020905415.1. NCBI lineage: Bacteria > Pseudomonadati > Bacteroidota > Flavobacteriia > Flavobacteriales > Flavobacteriaceae > Myroides > Myroides oncorhynchi. Next base: position 487,461 of record NZ_JAJJMP010000001.1, read on the forward strand.
CAGACTGGTTTAGGAGGTAGAATAAAAGGTGAAGCTCCTACTCCTTTAAAAAGAGCAACTCTTTATGATGAAAAATCACGTGTAATTAAAGGTGGATCTTGGAAAGATAGGGCTTACTGGTTAGACCCTGCTACTAGAAGATTCTTCCCAGAAGATCAAGCTACAGATTATATAGGATTTAGATTAGTAATGACTAAAGTTGGTCCAAAATCTGATAAACGCAAAACAAAGAATTAACATTATTTAAAATATTCTTTTTCAAAAGCCCTAATTGCATTAGGGCTTTTTTTTATACTTTTGATCTATGGATATTACAGAACTTTACCAATGTTTTTTACAGTGTGATGGTGTATCAACGGATACGAGAAGCATACAGCCTAATTCACTTTTTTTTGCATTAAAAGGAGACTCTTTTGATGCTAATCTATTTGCTCAAGAAGCTTTAAATAATGGAGCTGCTTATGTCGTTATGGACAACAAAAAGTTGGTAACTGATCCAACTAAAATGTTATATGTTGCAGATTCCCTAGGAGCTTTACAACAATTAGCAAAACACCATAGACAACAATTAGGCTTACCTATTATAGCCCTGACAGGTAGTAATGGCAAAACCACTTCTAAAGAACTTATCGCTGCTGTACTTAGCAAAAAGTATAAGATAGCTGCTACCAAGGGAAATCTAAATAACCATATTGGTGTTCCTTTAACATTATTGTCTATATCTGAAGATACAGACTTGGGAATTATAGAAATGGGAGCTAATCACAAACAAGAAATAGCAATGTTATGTGAAATTGCAGATCCTGATTTTGGGTACATTACTAACTTTGGAAAAGCGCACTTAGATGGCTTCGGAGGTTTTGAAGGTGTTATTAAAGCTAAAAGCGAACTATATGACTACCTAGAAGACAATCATAAAACGGCGTTTGTAAATATAGATGATCCTCGACAAGATGCTAAAACAATTACTTTTAATCGCTTTACTTTTGGTAGTGACGATTCAGCAGATATAGTAATTGATAAATTAGAAGCACAACCTAATGCCACTGTTTATTACAAAGGTGAGAGTATTAACTCTAATCTTACAGGTATATATAATGCTACTAATATTGCTGCTGCTCTGACTATTGGTGATTTTTTCAATGTTGAACTACATGATATTAAAAATGCTATTGAGCAATATATCCCTACAAACAATCGATCTCAATGGATTATAAAAGACCAGTCTATGATCCTATTAGATGCATATAATGCTAATCCAAGTAGCATGGATGCAGTACTTACTAACTTTGATCATTTAAAAGATGATAGAGATAAAGTATTCATCCTAGGAGATATGTTAGAACTTGGACAGGAGGGATTAAAAGAACATAAAGATATTATTGAACGAATCGACAAAGTAAATAACAAAACAGCTTACTTTATAGGAAAGGAATTTGCTAAAGCAGCTATAAACACAAATTACAAAAATATCTTTTACTTTGAATCATTTGACCTATTTAAAAAGCACATTCAAGATGTTTCTAATGAAGCCTTCCTAAATAAATTAATTTTAATTAAAGGATCACGAGGGATAGCGTTAGAAAGAGCACTAGAACTTATATAAAAACAAAAAAGAGCTAATTAGCTCTTTTTTATTTTCTATTCACTCAATTCTAATCGAGTAATTAAAGGGTAATGATCTGAATTCTTAAATTCCGAATACGTATTAAAAGACTTTACATGTATACGAGGATCTACGAATACATAATCAATTCGCATAGGATAATAAGAAAAATCATACGTCTTCCCAAATCCTGTACCACCTTCTACGAAAGCATCATTTAAATCCCCTCTAATATTGCGATACACATAAGAATAAGCACTATTATTCATATCACCACAGATAATCTTAGGTATAGAGACATCATTCATGTGGGATTGTATCAACTCCGATTGCACTTGCTGTTCTTTAAATGCCTTTGCGATTCTGTTAACGATCATTTTAGACTTAGCTTCATCTATGCTCTCATGTATATCAGGACTAATACTGATAGATTGAAGGTGTATGCTATAGACACGTATTGTATCTTGTCCTTTTAAAATATCAGCAAAGATCACATTGTTATTTGAACTAGGTAGATTAATCTCTCCCTTATCTAATATTCTATACTTAGAATATATCGCTTGCCCAGTTTTGATCTTATTACCATGTACAGTAATATACTTATATGGGTACTGACTAAATTTGATATTATTATTCTTGGAATACTCTTGAAAACATACTACATCAGGATCATGTAAGTCCACAAACTCTTTTATTTTCTTAGGAATATCTTCATCTGGTATCCAATTAAAAAGATTAAATAAGCGAACATTATAACTCATCAGCGTAAACTCATTATCTCCCAATTCCTCATTTCGTCCAGTAAACTTATAGAACTTATTAATAAACGTAATTCCCAATAATAGTATTAAAACAGACAACCAAATATGCCTTTTAAGTTGCACCAACCAATAGAACAAAAAAGCCAAGTTGATAATTAAAAAGAAAGGTAATATCAGTGTAAACACGGATAAAAGAGGAAATAATTTTGGTGCTAAAAAAGGTAAAAAATATCCTACTAAAGACATTATTGCCACTAGAATATTTGTTCCATACACTATTTTATTAAACCATGATAGGTTCCTCATATCTTATTTATTTCCAGATCTAAATAGAAAATCCTTCTCATCTTTAGTCAAACTTTCATATCCAGATTTACTGATTTTATCTAATATTTTATCTATTTGCTGTTGTCTTGTTTTTCCTTCATTACATACCTCATTCTTCGTATGCTCAACTTTCTTATTGACATAAACTTTCTTAAATTTAGCCCCTTGACTTCGTTTAAATAGATTACTTATCTTATCAAAGATACTACTTAAATCATACCCTTTCTCTAATAATTTTATATAGAGATATCCCATCACTGCTCCTCCTAGATGAGCTAAATGTCCTCCTACATTACTTGTATTTAATTGGATAACATCTAGAACAATGATAAAAACAGCGATATGCCACATCTTTACATTGCCTATTAGTGCTAATCTTACTTGCATCATAGGTGCGTGAACTGCTATTGCTACTAATGGTGCTATCGTAGCTGCTGAGGCTCCTACTAAGACCGCTCCTGTAGTCATAAACTGAGAGCCTATCACAAAGAATATCCCCCCAAATAATGCACCAAATATATATAAGGTCAAGAATTGTTTCTCACTAAAAAAAGTAGAAAATAACCGATTCACAAAGAACAACATAATCATATTAAACAGCAAGTGTATTACACCAGCGTGTATAAATGAATAAGTAAGTATTGTCCATGGTTTAAAGGCTAGTACAGACAGATTACTATTTAATACTAACCACGATAATACATGTGAACTAAACGCTGAGAAAAAAGCATTCAATATAAGAACAACTAAACCTATCCCTACATTCCAATAAATGATCTTCTGTGCAATACCTCCAGCTCTATACTGGTATTTTAAATCATCTAATATCTTACTCATTATCTATCCCAGCGATTACGATCAAACTGCGTCTTCTTAAAGTACAACATCAACAAATATCCCATCAAAGCACCACCTATATGTGCAAAGTGAGCAATACCACCGCCTCCTCCGAATAAACTAAAACTACCTACTACTCCTCCATATAAATCAAGCAACAATATACCAGGTACGAAATATTTAGCCTTTACTGGCACTGGAATAAACATCATCATCAACTCTGCATTAGGGAACATAAAAGCAAAAGCTACTAATAATCCATAGATAGCTCCTGATGCTCCTACTACTGGTGTATTATATGCTGATAAAAAATTAGTCAATTCTCCTTCTTTCAATATTCCTCCCCATCTTAAATCATACTTCCCTTCTGCTAATAATGCCATTACATCTGACGATGAATATCCATTATCCACTAACGTTGACACAGCTGAATGTACACTATAGTAATTAACTCCTGTATGTAATAAAGCCGCTCCAAAACCACATAATAAATAGAATGTAAGAAACTTCTTACCTCCCCAAATAGATTCTAAGGTAGTTCCAAAAGAAAACAAAGCAAACATATTAAATAATATATGCATCAAACCTCCATGCATAAACATGTGGGTCAAAGGTTGCCATGCGTAAAATCGTGGATTATCAAAATAATACATAGCAAACAACTCTTGGATAACTGGCATAAATGCACTTGCTCCGAAGAATATTAAGTTTACTATAATTAAATGTTTTACGGTCTCTGATATTCTCATTATAATGCGAATTTTTTTTCTATATCTTCTACTCTCATTGTGATAAAAGTAGGCTTCATAAATGGTGATACACTCGGTTCTTTACAAGCAAAAAGCGAATTAACGATATTCTCTTGCTCTTCTTCATTTAGCACAGTACCTGTCTTGACAGATAAACTATGTGCTAATGATTTAGCGATGCGGTCACTCTGACCCATTGCTGTTTTTGGCACACCATCTTGGAAGTCACTGATTAGGTCTTCTAAGACGATAGACGCCTCACTCTCTGATATATTTACAGGTAGTCCTGAGATCACCACATAATCCTGTGTCATATGCTCAAATCCAAATCCTGTCTGTTGTAACATCGGATATAACTCTCTAAGTATCTCTACCTCATAAGGAGAATAATACAATGTCAATGGAAATAACAACTGTTGTGATGAAGCGGTGTGATTCTGGATGCTCTCCATAAACTTCTCATACAGTATACGTTGATGTGCTCTCCCTTGATCAATGATTACCATTCCTGATTTGATTGGACTCACGATATACTTTCTGTTAATCTGAAAACGCTTCACTCCAGTTATCTCCCCTTGTTTGTTTTCAAAGAGATTACCTGTTATGAAATCACTCTCTAATTTTATGCCAGACACATCTAAATCCTCACTTGTCGAACGCAATCCTTCATACAAATTCTCCCATCCTTCAATGTTACTCTTAGATGACACCACTCCTTTAGAAGATGATTTGCTACTTCCACCAGATGATTTACTCATCTTAGATTCGATCACATCCGTATTTCTATTCACTTTTGACCCTAAAGTCATTCCATCTGCATAGTCATCACGAGTGATAGCATTTCCTTTGCTCTCTAACACATCTCCATAAGAAGTTTCTTCCTCTACATCAGCTGTGCTTGTAGAAAATCCTTCTATATAATCAGAAGAAGAATTCCCTTTACTTTCTAACGCTTCATCAAACGAAATATTCTCTAATACATTACCTTTACTTTCTAACGTCTCCTCAATCGAAATATTTTCTGATACATTACCTTTACTTTCTAAAACATCAATAAAACGAGTATTCTCTATATCATTTCCATTATTTGTGATCTTATCCCCAAAAGGATTCATCGTCACATAACTCTCTTTATTCTCTAAGTCATCGATAAAGCGGTTATTCTCGATATTACTATCGGTATTTCCGATAAACATTGCCGCATTATTATCAAATGGATTGTATTCAAACTTATCAGTCTGCAAGATTAATTCTCTATGAAACGGGTTAAAATTTCTATCCACTTCTATCGTAGGTGTAGACGCTTCTTTTCCCTCAAAATCATAAGGTGTATCTAAACTAGCATCACGTTGAAAGTCTAATACTGGTGCTACATTAAACTGTCCAAGACTATGCTTAATGATCGAGCGTAGAATACTGTATAATGCCTGTTCATCGTCAAACTTTACCTCTGTCTTAGTCGGATGAATATTGATATCGATACTATCAGGTGGTACGTTAAAGTAAATGAAATAGCTAGGATGAGTCCCTTCTTTTAATAGTCCTTCATACGCCGCCATAATAGCGTGATGTAGATAACCACTCTTCACAAAGCGGTCATTCACAAAGAAAAACTGTTCTCCTCTACTCTTCTTTGCAAACTCTGGTTTCCCCACGAATCCCAATACTTCTACAATCTCTGTATTCTCCTTAATTGGCACCAACTTCTCATTCGTACGCGTCCCATAAACATTGACGATACGCTGACGAGAATTACTAGGCAATAGGTTAAATACCTCACTGCCATTGTGGATTAACGAAAAATGTATATTGTGATGCACTAAGACGATTCGCTCGAACTCATCTATAATATTGCGAAGCTCTACGTTATCTGACTTTAAGAAATTGCGTCGTGCAGGAATATTAAAGAATAAATTCTTCACAGAGAATGACGTCCCCGCAGGGGTTACAGCTACCTCTTGGCTTACTAATTTAGTTCCTTCTATCACGATGTGCGTACCTAGTTCAGTATCGTGCTTACGTGTTTTTAACTCCACGTGAGCGATAGCGGCGATAGACGCTAACGCCTCCCCTCTAAACCCTTTAGTACTCAGTGCAAACAAATCCTCTGCCTTTGAGATCTTAGATGTAGCGTGTCGTTCGAACGACATACGAGCATCTACATCACTCATTCCCTTTCCGTTATCTATAACTTGTATTAAGGTTTTACCAGCCTCCTTCAGAATCAGTTTTATCTCCGTAGCTCCAGCATCGACAGAGTTCTCTATCAATTCTTTAACCACAGATGCAGGCCTCTGAACTACTTCTCCAGCGGCTATCTGATTCGCTACGTGATCCGGTAGTAAACGAATAATATCTGACATCTATTTGCTCCTATATTTTTTATCTAATTCTTTAGATGAATTCTACTTAAACGACAAATTTAAAGAATTAATAACTCCTTTACTATTTCGAAGTTATAATTTATTTCTAAATTATTGGGTCTATTAAGTATTACCAGATTTTATAGTGTGCTAAAATATATCTAGTAGATGTTTTTAGTGAATACGACAGACTATATATTGACAGAATAATCCGTGACGTGCACTTTCACAAGACACATCCACACGGTAGCCACAATCCTTGCGCTGTCGCAGACTTGTAGTCCGTGACGTGTATGTCCACAAAACAAACTTGACGTATATACATACCCCTCCATCCTCCCCCTACTTAATTCCAATGCTCAGCTAGTCGTAGATTATGTATCAATACGAGAACCATTGCTCGACTAATAGTTCTCAGAGTGACCATTTACGGCGAATACTCGAGCAACTGTCGAGCAACTTAGCATGAGTACTTACTCTTACTAGGATTGAGAGGGGTAGTAGAAATAGTCCCGACTAATCAAAAAAATATTAACTACATTAAATACAGCTATTTAAGTATTTTTGATGTTTAAAAAACATATACTGCTTTTTGAGAATTATGGTATTTGGGGCTATAATGGGGTGGTTTGATAAAAAAAGGGAGATATACAATGGGTATTTTGAAGTAAAATGGAGCAATAAGAGAAAGAAAACAAAAAAAGCGGTTCGTATTTTTTAGATTTTATAGAATGATTGGTAGTAGAGAGATTAGATCTAAAAAAGAATGGGAAAGGATCATAAGTTGTAAGTATTCTCAGGGATAATATACTAGTAAATAATACGCACAAAAAAAGAGGACTACCATTTAAGGAAGTCCTCTTTATATATTTTAAAGCAACGTAGTGTTACGCCATTCTATTTAATTCGATCATTTTTAAAGCTGCAATAGCTGCTTCAGTACCTTTGTTTCCGTGTTCTCCTCCACTGCGTGCGATAGACTGCTCGATGTGGTTATCTGTTAATAGACAGAAGATAACAGGGATATCAGATATTAGGTTAAGATCTTTGATACCTTGAGTAACACCTTCACATACGAAGTCAAAGTGCATAGTCTCCCCTTTGATTACACAACCTACTACAATCACAGCATCTAAAGTTTCGTCCGCTTCTATCATTTTCTTCGCACCGAATATAAGCTCGAAGCTACCTGGTACATTCCATCTCACTACGTTTTCAGTTAATAAACCACAGTCTATCAGTGCTGCTTCTGCACCAGAGTACAGTCCATTAGTGATTTGGTCGTTCCACTCTGATACCACGATACCTACTCTAAAATCTTTCCCATTCGGAAGTTTAGATTTGTCGTATTCAGATAAGTTCTTATTTGCTGTTGCCATAATTATTGAGCTAAACCTATTAACGCATCAACACCTCTATACTCAACAGAGCCTTGAAAGTTATTTTTGATTTCATTAAAGTTCTTAAGTGCTTCTTCTTTGTTCCCCATCTCTAAAGCAATTAAACCAGCTTTATTCAAAAAACGAGGAGTCGTAAAATCATTTTTTTGCTTAGCAGCAGCTTTTTGATAATACTCTAATGCTTCTTTTTGTTGACCAAGTTCAGAGAATGCATCACCTATAGCTCCTAAAGCCAATGGAGCTATTACAGCATCATTCCCTTTAAATTTTTCTAAGTGTTCAATAGCTTTAGTAAACTCTCCTTTATTTAAATATGCTGTACCAGCATAATATTGTGCTAAGTTAGCTGATTGAGTACCACTATAGTTTTCTATAATACCTAAGAAACCTAGTTTTCCCTCACCTCCATTTAATGCAAGTGCAAAAAGAGAATCCTTAGCAGTACTATCCATTAATGCATTGTTATAATAGCTTTGTGCTTGGAACATTTCGTTTGCAGCATCATCATTTTTAGGTTCAACAATAAGTTTGTCATAACCTACATATCCTAAAGTAACTAATGCGACAGCTCCTACTAAACCAAAAATAACTTTTTGATTGCGTACTACCCAGCTTTCCATTCTATTAGCACCTTGATCTAAAGAGTTAAAAACTTCAGCTGTTTTACTGTTAGATGCATCAATATTAGTATATTGATCAAACTCAGTATCGTCTTTTTCTTGTTCAGGTTTAGGGGCTTTATATCCTCTTTTATTATAAGTTGCCATTTATACAAAAGTTTAATGAGTGGCAAAAATAGGATTTTTATTGTAATATAAAAGTGCTTTCTATCTATATTTTTGATAATTTGCACCAAAATTTCCTAAAGCTCTCTCTAAAACGTTAAAATAACTGATAACCAAGTGTATTTAAAAAAATTAAACATATTAAATTTCAAGAATATTAGTGACAATACGTTCACTTTTAACCAAAAAATAAACTGCTTTATTGGACTTAATGGTGTTGGTAAAACTAATATCCTAGATGCCATCTACTATATGGCATATGGCAAGAGCTACTTTAACCCCATTGCTGTCCAAAATATCAAGCATGAGGAAGAATTCTTTGTTATCGATGGCACTTTTGTTAAAGACGAAAAAGACGAACACATTGTATGTAGTCTTAAAAAAGGGCAAAAAAAGATACTAAAACGCAATAATAAAAATTATGAGAGATTCTCTGATCACTTCGGATTTATCCCTTTAGTCATAATATCACCCTCAGATAGTGACCTTATTACTGAAGGAAGTGAGACACGTCGTAAGTTCATTGATAGCGTCATCTCTCAGATGGATGGCAACTATCTTCAACTACTAATCCAATATCAGAAATTGATCAGTCAGCGAAATGCCTTATTAAAGAGCTTTGCGCAAAATCAGTATTTTGACGGAGAAACTTTAGCTGTGTATAATGAGCAAATAGCCGAACTAGCACAACCTATCTATGAGAAAAGAAAGAGTTTTATAGAAGAATTCACTCCTATATTCTCTCGCTATCACGACCTTATCACAGACAAAAAAGACGATGTTTCTCTTAAGTATGAGACACAATTATCTGAGAAGTCTATGTTAGAACTCTTTCAAGAGAATATAGCGAAAGACAGAATGCTACAGTATACCTCTGTTGGAATACACAAAGATGATTTGGCATTTGAACTAAAAGCACATCCAATCAAGAAATTTGGTTCACAAGGACAACAAAAATCATTCTTGATTGCTTTAAAACTAGCACAATTTGATTTTCTAAAAACCCAACGAGGAGTAGCTCCTATTTTATTATTCGATGACATCTTTGACAAACTAGATGAAAACAGAGTCAGAAAGATACTAGAATTAGTCAATTTAGATACCTTTGGTCAACTTTTTATTTCTGATACACATGCTGATAGGACAGAAAGTTTATTAGATAGTATTCATCAAGACTACGAAATATTTAAAATACAACAAAACGAAGATTAAACTAACACCACTCAAGACAATGAATATCCATGAACAAGTATCGCTAAAGCCATATAACACCTTTGGTTTAGATGTAAAGGCAAAATATTTTGTTGAAATAAAAAATCTAAATGATTTAAAAGAAATAGTGAAAGCGAATAAAAGTGACAAACTATTCATCTTAGGTGGGGGTAGCAATATGCTTCTAACTCAAGATATCAACAAAATAGTTGTCAAATTAGACCTTCAAGGTATATCTGTCCTTAAAGAGGAGGAAGATTTCGTATACATAGAAGCACAAGCTGGTGAAAACTGGCATGAATTTGTGCTTTGGTGTATAGATCATGAATATGGAGGAATAGAGAATTTATCCCTTATACCTGGTAATGTAGGTACAACACCTATTCAGAATATAGGTGCTTATGGTGTAGAAATAAAAGATGTGATGTATAGTTGCAAAGCGTTAAACATAAAAACACAAGAAATAGTCGAATTTTCTAATACTGAATGTGAATTTGGATATAGAGATAGTATCTTTAAAAACTCACTAAAGGATCAATTTATTATTATTTCCACAACCTTTAAACTAACAAAACACAATCATGTTTTAAAAATAGAATATGGAGCTATTAAAGGACAATTAGACATTAATAATATCGCACAACCAACTATTAGAGATATCAGTAACGCTGTCATTGAGATTCGCGAGAGTAAACTACCTAATCCTAAAGAAATTGGCAATAGCGGTAGTTTCTTTAAAAATCCAATTATCAATAAAGATCACTTCTTAAGATTACAAAAAGGTTATCCAAAAATGCCCTTTTATACTATCAGTGAAGACGAAATTAAGATCCCAGCAGGATGGCTAATCGAGACTAGCGGTTTTAAAGGATATAGATTAGGCGATGCTGGAGTACATCAAAACCAAGCTTTAGTATTGGTTAATTATGGTAAGGCAGAAGGTAGTCAAATCCAAAAACTAGCTAAAACTATACAAAAAGAAGTCTTTAATCTATTTGGTATTTTAATACATGCAGAGGTTAATATATTCTAAGATATTGAAGTATTTATTCAATCACAAAAAGTAATTATTTTTACTTCCTTAACGCAACAAATAAAGTGTTATTTTTAAGAAAATAGCGCTTTATATTATTAAAATCTAACATATAATCAACCTAAAATAAGCTTAAATAAATTATCAGATGATTTTTAATTAAGCACTTACAATGCATTAACAGATTAATCGTACATTTGCTGACCTTAAGCGATTAGAAATTCACTATGCTAACACTTTTATTTTACATTTTTATTGCTGTTATTGTCATTGAAATACTGCAATACATTATCATTTACGGACCATTGGCAATGGCTACTAGCTTTCCTACTAAAAAACACACTGATTTAGAGCCTGTATCTGTAATAGTATATGTAAAAGAACACCAAGAAAAGTTAGATAACTTCCTATCACTACTTATCGCACAGACATACCCTACTTTCGAAATCGTATTAGTCTACACTGAGTCTGATGATGATGGTTTAGAAATATTAGAAGCATTCTGCCGTAAGAACCCTAGTATAACTAGATTAGTCAAGGTGGCAAATATAGAGGCTTTCTGGGGGAATAAAAAATATGCACTTACACTAGGAATGAAAGTGGCTAAATACGAACGTTTTATATTTATAGAACCAGCAGTTGTACCTAGAACTGAGAATTGGCTTTTAGCGATTACTAAAGGGTTTTCTACATCTAAAAAAATAGTCTTAGGACATACTAAAATCGAAAAAAAGAAACGATCATTTATCAATCAGTTAATTAGATTTCAGAATAACTTTAAGACTATAGACCTTTTTTCGTGGACTCATTTTGGCAAGCCATTACATGGTAATGCTTATAACCAAGGCTATAACAAGGAACTGTTTTTTAAAGTAAACGGTTTTATAGATCACATGCATACTCCTTATGGTGATGAATACGCTTTTATAAGCCAAATAGGAACTAGTAATAATGTAGCTATCGCTTATGACCAGGATAGTTTTGTGGGGCTACAAGTAGATAATAAAACTTCTACATGGATTAATAATGTAAAAAAATATGATTTGCATATAAAAGCATCCTCTTTTTTTACGCAATTAAAAATAAGATTTTTTAACCTTTGTCACTTATTATTCTTTGCCTTATTCACCATATTAATGTCTTTTTTATTTAATTGGGAAATCGTTCTAGGATTATTTGCATTCCGTTATCTTATCTTATACATCTATAATTATAGATTGTTCAAAACATTCGATGATAAAGATTTGATCTGGACACTGCCATTCTTAGAAATTATTCATATTTTTATAACTACATATTACTCATCTATACATTTTATTACGCGTAGAAAGATTTGAAAACTTTAGTTCAAGAAAATATTTTAGCCGCTCAAAAAGGCGACCAGATAGCATTTACATTTTTACTGAATCACTATTGGTCTGAAGTTTACAACTTTATGCTAAAAAGAACAGCTAATGAGATAGATGCTGAGGATATTACTATTGAAACTTTTTCGAAGGCATTCACCAATATCAGTAAGTATGACCCTACTTATGCTTTTAATACTTGGTTGGTCAGTATTGCTAAAAACGTGCATATAGATATGATTAGAAAGAGAAAGAACATATCCTTCTTTGATATCAATGATGAAGAGAACCAACAGTATCACAATATTATAGATGACACCATGAATAAAGAAGATGAACTAATACAAGAGCAGAACTTACTTATCTTTAAAAGTTACATCAATCTACTTAAACCACACTACCAAGAAGTAATCGATATGAGATTCTTCCAAGAGATGTCCTATAACGAAATAGCAGAGGCGCTTAACGAACCCCTTAATAATGTAAAAGTTAAGATTATGCGTGCTAAAAAACTATTAGCAGAGATAGTCCTTAAGCAAATAGACCAAAACTTCTCTATCTAAAAATAATTCACTTCTCACTTGAACATTGTTCTATATGTTCTCTAATTTTAGCTTACCTCCTTATTTGGATTCAGAGTAGTACTTTCATGTCCCTACTTTAACATAATATCTTAGTAGACAAACTATTAAAAACTCCTTCCCTACTAAAAAACACCACAATAAAGACCAAACAATCCATATCATTAAGCAACAAAAAGCAAAAAGTAAACACAAAATCCCTAAATAAACAAAACAATAAACAATATAACAAACAATAATATACAAATAACACAATAAAGCATACTTTGTTTAAAAAAGTGCAAAATGTTGCATAAAACTGATAAATGTCAATATAAAAGACATTATTGTCTTCTATCTTTGATATACAAAATATAACTAACATAGCACATACTTATGAACGCAAAAACACATTTATTAAAAAACAAACTTGGAGTCTTAGCATTGGCATTAAGTTTATTAACTATCGGTAGTTGTTCTCAGAAAGACAATAAAACTACAAAGATGACAGCAGATATGGCTGAACAGATTGTAACTAATGGAAATTTAGAAGCAGAATTAACTTCTCCTCCGTTTGTACCCAAACCTGTAGGAAGTAGAGACGCTGCTAAATTAAAAGTAAATCTAGAAATATTAGAACAAGAAGGTGAAATGGTGGACGGAGTAAAATATATGTATTGGACCTTCGGTGGTACAGTACCTGGTAGCTTTATCCGTACACGTGTAGGTGATGAAGTAGAGTTTACACTTAAAAATCACCCTGACAATAAACTTCCACACAACATAGATCTACATGCTGTGACAGGTCCAGGTGGAGGAGCAGCTTCTTCATTAGTCGCTCCAGGTCACGAAGTAACCTTCTCCTTCAAAACGCTACAACCAGGATTATATGTCTACCACTGTGCGACAGCTCCTGTAGGTATGCATATCGCTAATGGAATGTATGGATTAATCTTGGTAGAGCCTGAGGGTGGATTACCTCCTGTAGATAAAGAATACTACATCATGCAAGGAGATTTCTACACAAAAGGAAACTACGGTGAGAAAGGACTGCAACCTTTTGATATGAATAAAGCGTTAAAAGAACAACCTGACTATGTAGTATTTAATGGGCATGTAAATGGATTAGTAAACGAAAATGCGATTACTGCTAAAGTAGGAGAAACTATTCGTCTATACGTAGGTAATGGTGGACCTAACTTAGTGAGTTCATTCCACGTTATCGGAGAGATATTCGATAGAGTACATGTAGAAGGAGGCGATCTAATCAACGAAAACGTTCAGACTACACTAATCCCTGCAGGGGGTGCAGCCATCGTAGAGTTCAAAGTAAATACTCCAGGTACTTTCGTTATCGTAGACCACTCTATCTTTAGAGCATTTAATAAAGGGGCTCTAGGTATGCTGAAAGTAGAAGGAAAAGAAAATGAAAAAGTATTCGCTGGTAAGATCAGAGAAGGAGTTTATCTTCCTGAAGGTGGTACTATCCAAAATATGCCTAAAGAAGCTGCTAAAAAAGAAGTAATCGAAAACAAAACTGTAGCACAACAAATAGCTGATGGTAAAAATGTATTCACAAGAACTTGTTTTGCTTGTCACCAATCTGAAGGACAAGGTATAGATAAGATCTTCCCTCCACTTGCTAAATCTGACTATTTAAATGCAGATGTAAACAGAGCAATAAAAGCAGTTATTAACGGACTACAAGGAGAAATTACTGTAAACAATGTAAAATACAACTCTATCATGACAAGTCAAGGGTTAAGTGACCAAGAGATAGCGGACGTACTTACTTATGTGTATAACAGTTGGGGAAATAATAAAACTGTAGTATCTCCTCAAATGGTTCAAAAAAATAGATAAAATGTTTTTTCTTAATAAATCAAATATCATCGTGTGTCTTCTGAGTGTACTGACATTTAGCTTGTCATATGCTCAGAAAGCCACACCGATGGTTACTATTAAAGGTGGAACTTTTGTTCCACTATATGGTAGTACAGAAGAAGGCAACGCTAAAGTAGCTTCGTTCAAAATAGATCAATATGCTGTAACAAATGAGCAGTATGTTGAGTTTCTAAAGAAAAACCCTACCTATCAACGTTCACAAATTAAAGCTCTCTTCGCTAACAAAAGTTACTTAGCTCATTGGGTAGGTGACTTAGATTATGGAGATCTTAAAGCTAATGCTCCTGTAACTAACATCTCATGGTTTGCGGCTAAGAAATACTGCGAATTACAAGACAGAAGGTTACCTACTATGGATGAATGGGAATATGTAGCAATGGCAGATGCGAAGAATATGGATGCACGAGAAAAAGAGGCGTATAACAAGTACATCTTAGCTTGGTATGAAACCCCAAAAACTTATGTCAATCCCGTTGGCAGTACATTTAAAAACTACTGGGGAGTATATGATATGCACGGATTAATCTGGGAGTGGGTATCAGACTATAACTCTATCTTCTTATCAGGTGAAAGCCGCAAGGATAAAGGGAATGACGAAAATCTATTTTGTGGCAGTGCATCTATTAATGCATCTGATCTAATGGACTATGCTGCATTTATGAGATATGGATTCAGAGGTAGTCTAAGAGCTAACTTTACGACAAAGAACTTAGGATTTAGATGTGCAAAAAACTTATAATAGGAACATCATGAAAAAAATACAAATAGCACTATCAGTTTGTTTTAGCTTATTATTAATTGGTTGTAACGAAACTAAAAAAACTGAAGAACAACTTCAAAGTACTGAACAAACAACTGAACAAGTATCCGATAATAAAGAAATATCAGACTTATCTATCTATAACTTACCCTCTAAGTGGACCACACAAGATGGCAAAGACATCGAGTTAAAAGACTTACAAGGCAATGTATTAGTGATGGTTATGATCTACACATCTTGTAAGGCTGCCTGTCCTCGATTAGTTGCAGATATGCGTAATATAGAAGAACGTGTAAAAGGTAAAAACTTAGATAAAGTCAAATATGTATTAGTAAGTATAGATCCAGAAGTAGATACGCCAGAACGTCTTAAAGCCTTTGCTAAAGAGAATAAGATGGATGGTGACCAATGGATATTCTTGCGTTCCAACGAAGAAGATACTCGTGAGTTCGCAGCTACACTTGCTGTCAACTATAAAAAGATATCTCCTATGGACTTCTCACACTCTAATATCATCAGTGTGTTTAATACTAAAGGAGAATTAGATTATCAACAAGAAGGACTTGGTGTAGACTATACTCCTACTGTTACAGAAATAGAGAAACAATTGGCTCTAATTAAATAAGAAAGTTAGTTATTAAATGCAAAACAGCGTTATGGCAATACTATAACGCTGTTTTTTGTATATTTTTCCAAGGTTTAATTTATCCCTCCGTAGCGTACAAAACTACCTAGTATTAACATAATGATGCTAATAGTAGTCACGGCTAAGATATGAAAGGTCATCAATGGCAATTTCTTGATATCTGTCTTAAGACGTGGCAACACGTAAAACTGCGCACTTATAGCTAATAAGGCAATACCGATTAGACAGCTTAACTTAAGTGAGACAACGCGCTCTATGGGAGTTTCAAAAGCAAACCACGTAGCTATCTTGACATTATAGATATAAGCCATGCGAACTCCTGTTAATAGCATAATCAATAGAGCAGGCATACCGAACCACTCATATCTACTCTCGAAGTTAAATAACTTCTCTACTGATTGCTCTTTCCATACTTGAGGTAGTATTACTACACTTAACAAGATATGCCCTCCTACCCAAATAGTAGCTCCTAATAGGTGAAGTATTAATAAAAGGTGTAATTCATTCATGATTTTCTAATTTTTAAATAAGACCCTAAAAAGCATGCTATACTAACAGGTAACAATATAGATGCATAAAACAATAACAACGGTGTATTCTCTATCCATATCTCACCTATAAAACCTTGTAACCCCTGTATAAACAGAATAGCCTCTGTCAGTATAAATCCTGATAACAAGAGTATGATAGCTACTTTAGTCCAAGTATTCACGCTTAGTTTATACTCTTGTATCATTAGCCAAAGTCCAAAACCACTGAGTATACCAAGCATATTCAAATGTATAAAACCAACTATCCAACTGCGCAAAGCTTGCAGTTGAGTAGCTAACACTTCTGAGACAACGGCTAACTGCATTGTTATTCGCATTATAAAACACAGTGCTGCTAGTATTATCAATAGCCATACAAATACTCCTTGTTTATTAGTTCTTGTCTTAATTGCACTAAAAACAGGCTTTACTAAATATCCTACTGCATATAGTTGTAGAAAAACTCCTATCACACTTAAATAGTGTAAAACAGGCAACTCCACATACCAACTTAAAGGTAATGCATAGGTTAACACCACAGACAATATCCACGTATAATAAAATGGTTTAAACTTCGATAAAGAGTAGCCTTTAAATACAGTAGTAAATAATAAAGTAATGAATGCTGTCATAAACCATCCATCAAACTGAAAATGCAAAAATAACTGTATGCAAATTTGGTAGAACGCACTTGTCTTACCTAACATTCCTACTGCAGGGCCTAAACACCAAACTCCTAAAGTAGAAAGAACCATAAAGAACAGTGCTGTCTTTAGGAGTGTACCTTGTTGTGTTCCTAATACAGTATTGTATTTCCATAAATGAACTACAAAAATATAAGAACAAATAATGTGTAAAGTAGAGAATGTGATAGATGCGGCTGCATATCCCATAATAGGAAAGGTAACTGCCATTCCCAATACAGCCAACTGAGTAATCCAAAACAACCTCGTGTAAAATCGTTGTTCTTTTGGAGTATCAAGAGCAAATTTCTGTACAAATAATACATAGGCTAATAAATATAACCATCCTAATAGTGCTATGTGTGAATGTGTGTGTAGTATGTATAAAAATGTCACCCCTTCTATCGGATAAACGAACATACTTCTAAGTAACAATCCAAATAGTGCTGCTACTAAAAAGTTAACTAAGAGTATGATGTAATAAATAGGTTTCATACGTTTTTATACAAGAAGTGCCTCAATACTAAGATAAGGCACTTCTATAACAATTAAAAATATTATGCGAACTTTTGTTCTAATACTATAGCACTTGGAAACAATATATTATTTTCTAAGTGAATGTGTTTATGCAAATCCTCTTCAAATTCTTTTAACATTGCATACGTCACTTTATAGGTATTACACCCATCAGCTGGTGGAGTATAATTATTTGACAACTCTGCTATTTTTCGGAAACGTTCTCCCTCTCCATCATGTTCATGCATCATCATGGCTACAGGATTTTGCACCGTACCGAAGTGAGGTGTATTAAGCGGTTGTCCTGAGATGGTAGATGATACCATCTGGCGAACAAATGGAAATAGAACCAACTCTTCTTTTTTAAGGTGTTGACTAAGCTCTTGAGCACAACCAATAAACAGCTCATTTATCTCATGTAACTCAGGGTGTCTATCTCCGTGCACTCTACTTAGTTTATTTAAAAACTGTAGTAACACAGGTATTTTCTCTTCCACATATCTGTGATGCGTTTTCTCTATATAATCAGCCAATAAATCTAATGGCCATTGTCTAAAGTCAATACTACCCTCTGCCTGTTGTGTTAATAGGCGTTCTAACTCTCCTACTAATTCCTCTTGATTCACTGATTTTTTCTCACATACTTCATCTATGGTACGTCCTCCTTTACAACAGAAGTCTATTCCATATCTATTAAATATTGCTGCTGTTCTAAAATCTTCTGCTACAAATGAGCCAACTGTTCTATTTTTCATGATTGCTTTTTTTAAATGTTAGTTTGAAAACAAATAATACGACAGCGAATATTCCCACTGTAAATACTACATCTCCTATTGTACGAAGCCATTTTAAGGTATTCATAGCTGGTAGTTGCATCAACTCACTTGAGCGAGCATACCACATCCCGTGTTGAATACTTTCGATCGCTTGCCATATTCCTATTGGTAATAGACTTAATAATGCCATTAATAACAATCCTAAGTTCAGTCCCCAAAACCCTATTTTTAATAACTTATCATTCCATTTGACATCTCTATAAATACTTCTAAGTACAAATAACATTAACCCTATTCCCAACATTCCATATACTCCGAATAAGGCAGTATGTGCGTGAAGAGGTGTTGTATTAAGTCCTTGTACATAATAAAGAGCTATTGGTGGATTGATAATAAACCCAAACACTCCCGCTCCTAAGAAGTTCCAGAATGCCACTGCTATCATAAAGTATATTGGCCATTTATAATCTTCTAACCACCCTTTATGAGTAGATAACTTATAGTTCTCATACGCTTCATACCCTATCAGTGTTAAAGGCACTACTTCAAGCGCACTAAATGTAGCTCCTAATGCCATTACAGCTGTTGGTGTACCTGAGAAGTATAAGTGATGGAATGTTCCTATTATCCCTCCTGACATAAACACTATCGTAGAGAATAATGCACCATTAGTAGCTGTTTTTGTTTTAATCAATCCCATTCGCACGAATAAGAAAGCTAACACTACAGTTGCAAATACTTCAAAGAAACCTTCTACCCATAAATGCACTACCCACCATCTCCAATACTCTGCTATGGCTAAGTTAGTTTGTCTTCCCCACATTAATCCAGCTCCATAGAATAAGGCAATAGCCCCACATGAGATTAAGAATAAGATAATCAAGTTTCGATGTTGACTACCTTTCTCTTTTAATACAGGTATAAGTGGTCTTATCATTAATGCTAACCATACAAACAAACCAACAAATAAGAATATCTGCCAGAAACGTCCTAAGTCTACATATTCATATCCTTGATGACCAAACCAGAAGTTTTGTACTAAGTCAAGTTTCTGCATAATACCAAACCACTGTCCTATCATAGAACCAAGCACAATAATCAGTAAGGCAACAAATAAGAAATTCACTCCGAATACTTGGAACTTAGGATCTTTACCTCCTACAGCAGGCGATATATATAACCCTGTACCTAACCACGCTGTCGCAATCCAAAAAATAGCCAACTGTGTATGCCATGTACGAGTCACAGAATAAGGTAAGATCTGATCTAATGGAATACCATATAGTCCCTGTCCTTCTACACCATAGTGTGCTGTTAGAATACCTAGTGCTACCTGTAATAACATTAACAGACATACCACCCAGAAGTACTTCTTCAGAATAGTCATACTCTTAGTCACTACCCCATTTGACACAGGATCTATTGCAGGCACCATCTCTTCCTCTTCTTGTTTAGATGCGACGTGATAGTACACTAATACTCCTACTGCAAAGATTAACAAGATAACACTTACTCCTGACCAAGCGATAAGAGGTGTTGTAGCTACGTTACCTACTAAATCTTCTGCAGGCCAGTTATGGGTATAACTTACATCATTATCAGGCCTATTCGTTACTGTAGCCCAAGTAGCCCAAAAGAAGAAAGCATTTAGTTGTTTTAATCTAGTTGGATCTGTTATTGAATTATTCGGGATAGCATAGTCTTTACGCAATTGTGCAAACTCTGAATCATCAGTAAATAGTTTACTATAATATTCTTGAAGATATAGACGAGCCATATTACGCTCTTCTGATATCGTTAAGACTCCAGTAGCTTTATTGTATGTATTAGATCTAACGTTATTTTGAAGATGTGCTTTTAAGTAGGCTTGCTCTTCTACAGATGCTTCTGTATAAGGCTTACCATACTTTTCATTAGCATAATAATCTAATAAATACACAGCCTCTCTATGTAGATAGTCAGCAGTCCAGTCAGGTGCCACATAAGCTCCATGTCCCCACACTGAACCTACTTCCTGTCCACCTATACTCTGCCAGACATTCTGACCGTCTTTTATATCACTTGCTAATAATACTTCAGTTCCATTCACAGTCTTTACTACTGTCGGAACTGGTGGAGCTTCTTGATATATCTCAATACCAAAATAACCAAGAACCCCAAATGAGAATAACATTACTATCGTGAATGCTATCCATAATTTCTTTTGCCTTTTGTCCATATTGTCTAATAGAAGATGTTTTTGTCTTTTATGTTTATATAAAAAAAGGGAAGTTACTCCCTACGTATAATTACACCTTTAAAAAAGTATCACCAGATTTGGTACCATTGGCTAACTCTTTTAAAGTAGTAGTTTCTAACATTTGCCTTAACCCTTCACGAATCGCTTTAAACTTAAAGTGCACAGGACAAGGATGAGTTTCAGAACACTCTGCTAATCCCAATCCACATCCCTTATAGATAGAATCTCCATCTATAATATTCACGACCTCACATAATTTTACCTTATCTAAATTAGATACAGGTATTTCAAATCCTCCACCTACACCTTTCACTGATTCAATAATTCCACTCTTAGAAAGCTTCTGAAGTATCTTAGCTGTAAAAGCTTCCGGAGCGTCTATCTCTTTCGCTATTTCTTTAAAGCCTACACGTTCTCCTTTCAGTGAAGAAACTGAAATAAAAACGATTGAACGAATAGCATACTCACAAGCTTTAGAAAACATATCATTTACTTTTACACTACAAATATAAAACATAATTTAGACATAAAAGATAAAAAAGTCCTTTATATGTAAATAAAAAAAGCAACATTAGTTTTTAAGCTAATGTTGCTTTTTATCATTTTGATTATAAACAATTTATCTAAACACAATATCCGCAATTACATCTCTTCCCAAATCTTCATTGATCATACGAATAATTTTACTTTTACCATAAGTCAATTCCTCACGCACTATAGGAGAAGATAAAGCCACATATAACACATCTCTCTTTAAAAGAATATCTAAAGTATAATTTGCTATACCAGGCCCCAATAAATTCTTCCAAGCTGTACGCACATCCAAATTATCTATCCCTTTATCAAGGTTATTTGACTGGATAAAGATTTTCAAAAGATCCTGTATACTACTTTCTTCTCTGATACGCTTATTTACATCATACTTTTTCAATATACTCTCTTATTTAAGTGTAAATGGTACTGCTTTTTTATAATAATACATGATATCATTTTCATTCTTCACTACAAACTCGTCCTCATCCAATTTTATCAATTCCTCTTTCCACTCAGCAAAATCAGTTTTATATTTTAACCAAGTTATACCATTCTCATTAATTATAGTAAGCTTTTCAGCTACCTCATTAGTTAAATACTCACCGTTAACCTGAGGCATAACCTTCTGACGAATCCCTTCTCCCTTCTCATTAATTTCGAAGTAATCTATTGATGCATTGATAGTGTAGTCTTTCACCTCACCTTCAGGCATCTTAGCTTTCTCTATTTCCCAATACCCATTCATCACTTTTAAGTCTTCATTAGTGTAAGTTTTCCCACAACTAACAACCAAAAACAAAATACTAGCAAAAAAAACTTTATATACTTTAGTCATCACTTCACTTATTTAAAGAAAGAGTCCACAAACTCATACTTATTAAACACTTGTAAGTCTTCGATACCTTCACCTACGCCAATGTACTTCACTGGAATTTGGAATTGATCTGATATACCAATAACAACTCCGCCTTTAGCGGTACCATCTAGTTTAGTAACTGCAAGGCAATTTACTTCAGTAGCTGCTGTAAATTGTTTTGCTTGCTCAAAAGCATTTTGACCTGTAGATCCATCTAATACTAACATAACATCATGAGGTGCATCAGGGATAACCTTTTGCATAACTCGTTTAACCTTTGTTAACTCGTTCATCAAGTTAATCTTATTATGCAGACGACCCGCAGTATCTATAATAACTATATCAGCATTTTGTGTAACAGCTGACTGTAAGGTATCAAAAGCAACAGATGCAGGGTCACTTCCCATTTGCTGTCTAACAATAGGCACTCCTACTCTATCAGCCCAAACTTGTAACTGATCAATTGCAGCCGCTCTAAATGTATCTGCCGCACCTAAAACAACACTAAATCCAGCTTTCTTAAACTGATAAGCAAGCTTTCCAATAGTGGTAGTTTTACCAGCGCCATTAACACCTACAACCATTAATACGTATGGTTTCTTATCTTTTGGAATATCAAACTCTGTCGCTTCACCAGACTGTGTCTCAGATAGCAAGCTTGCAATCTCATCCCTAAGAATCTGATTTAACTCATCAGTACCAACATACTTATCTTTAGAAACACGCTCTTCAATACGTTCAATAATTTTTAATGTAGTATTAACACCTACATCAGATGATACAAGTATCTCCTCTAAATTATCAAGGACATCATCATCTACTTTAGACTTACCAGCTACAGCTTTAGTAAGTTTTGAGAAAAAAGAAGATTTAGACTTTTCTAAACCTTTATCTAAAGTTTCCTTCTTTTCTGAAGAAAATAACTTCTTAAAAAAACTCATATAACTTTTATTAACTAGTACAAATATAAAGAATAAAACGCTAACCTTTTACCCACTATAATAAAGTACATAAATAAAAAAAGCTGTCTATACAGACAGCTTTTCAAAATCTTTATAATGGTAATTACTTCTTGCTTAAGAACTCATCCACAAAATCAGGAGCCATAACAGACTCAACAAATGTGTAAGCTCCAGTTTTAGGAGATTTAACCATTTTGATTGCTTTAGTCAACTTTTTAGAAGAAGTTCTTAAAGTTGCTACGGTTTTCTTTGCCATGACTAATAATTATTTAATTTCTTTGTGAACTGTTACTTTCTTCATGATAGGGTTGAATTTTTTAATTTCCAATCTATCAGGTGTGTTTTTCTTATTCTTAGTCGTGATGTATCTTGAAGTTCCTGGTAACCCAGACGCTTTGTGTTCAGTACATTCTAAGATCACTTGAATTCTGTTCCCTTTCTTTGCCATCGTATTCTATTTTTTAATGGGTACGAATTATTTTACTAATCCTTTTGCTTTTGCATCTTTCAATACAGCAACAATACCTTTTTTGTTAATTGTTTTTAATGCAGACGTTGATAATTTCAATGTTACCCATCTGTCTTCTTCAGCAATGTAGAAACGTTTTTTAACTAAGTTAACAGAAAACTTTCTCTTAGTTTTATTCATCGCGTGAGAAACGTTGTTTCCAACCATTGCGCGTTTACCAGTAATTTCACAAACTCTTGACATTATTTCTTATCTTTTATTTCAATATTCAAAATCAGGGTGCAAAGTAACGAAAAAGAAAATTATTATACAAAATCTTTCGCGTTATTTTTTTAATATTTCATTATATATTAATTCCAAACCCCTTGCTATAGCACTATTTATAACCTTTTCTCGTGGTTGACCAAATTTACATTCTATAGCCAATACTTCATCTGGTGTTGCTATTCCAATATACACTGTTCCTACCTCTACATTCGAATCTCCTTTTGTTGGTCCAGCATTACCGGTAGTAGAAATCGCATAATCACTTTTGAATTTCAATTGTGCTTGTTTAGCCATTTCTAAAGCTACTTCTTTACTAACTACGGTATGTTTATCTATTGTCTCTGGATTAACTCCTAACATATCTATTTTACTCTCGGTAGCATAACATACCACCCCTCCTTTAAAATACACTGAAGATCCTGGCTTTCTATTAAACATTACTGCTAACTGTCCACCTGTACAACTTTCTGCAAAAGAAATAGTTTTATTTCTAATTTGCAACTCTTTTATAATAATTTCAGGAAACTCTATATCTTCATAAGCACGAATATAATCTTTCGCTTCCTCAGGCATTCTATCAATCTGCATATCAATACTTTGAGAAAGAAAGACATGATTCTCTCCTCTACTAGATAAACGCAACCTTACTTTACCAGGACTGGGTAAATAAGCTAATTTAATATCCGAAGGCAAATTATTCTCCCAATCTTCCAAGTACTCCGCTAATAAGCTCTCTCCAATCCCATAAGTTACAATTGTTTTATGTATATTAAATACTCCTTTAAAGAGTCCTTTTACATAAGGAACTAATTGCTCTTGAAAAATTGTTTTCATTTCAAATGGCACTCCAGGAAATGAAACAAAGAAAGTATTTTCTTTTTTCATCAACATACCAGGAGCTGTTCCTACACTATTAAACAATATAGTAGATGTTGAAGGAACTAGAGCTTGTTGCTTATTAATTTCTGAAATCGGTTTCTTATAATAGTTTTCTAAAAGTATCGTAACATGTGCCAGAACCTCTTCATTCTCAACTAAATAATCATTAAAAAAATCACAAAAAACTTTTTTAGTCACATCATCTTTAGTAGGTCCCAGTCCTCCTGTCATAATCACTAAATCAACAACATTAACCTGAGATGTCATCGCTTGTTCTATTGCTTCTTTTTTATCTGAAACAGTTTTTATCTCAACAATATCAAAACCTAACGTATCAAGTTCTTTTGCCAAATATGTAGAATTAGTATCAACAATTTGACCAATTAATATCTCATCTCCTATTGTGATTATACTTGCTCTCATACTACAGTTATAAGTTAAAGTCTTTTCTTATTTCTTTACGAGCATTTTTCACACGCTCCTTAAAAATTTTAAAAGTTTCTTTAATAGCCTTCGTCTTGCCTTGATCCTTTGCCCATGTTTCTATAGAAGAAGCTTCTTCTATAGCCTGTTCCATCCCAAGAAATTCTAATGAAGGTGTAAGAAAACTAATACTTTCTATTACATCGTTATACGCTTTGTCATTAATTCCTTTCTTTATTCTCTTTAGCCAATCTTTCGACTCATCTACAAAGACAATTAAACCCGATTTAACAACAACTTGATCGTCATTATATGTTTGTAATATCGGTCCTAAATCATAATGAAGTGCCATAATCTTATTTTACGTTTAAACGAAACAACTTTTTACCTGCTAAAACCCCTTCTAACACATCTCCTTCATTTACATTACCAACACCTTTAGGTGTTCCTGTAAAAATCAAATCTCCTTTCTTCAGGGTAAAATACTTAGAAATTTCAGCGATAGTTTCATCTATATTCCAAATCATTTGCGCTGTACTTGCTTCTTGTACCACATTGCCATTATGTATTAATGAGAACGTAGTGTCATACAAATTGTCTAACTCACTCTTGTCAATAAATTCTCCAAGCATAGCTGAGCCATCAAAAGCTTTTGCCTTTTCCCAAGGCAATCCCTTTTCTTTTAATTGACTTTGCACATCTCTAGCAGTAAAATCTATCCCCACAGTCACCTCATCATAATATTTATGAGCAAACTTAGGTTCAATGTATTTACCTACTTTAATAATCTTAACAACCACTTCTATTTCATAATGGATATCGCTAGAGAAGTCAGGAATCGCAAAAGGACACTCCCTTCCTAGCAAGGCAGAATCAGGTTTAATAAACAACACTGGTTCTGAAGGCCTCTCATTGTTAAGTTCCTCAATATGCTCTACGTAATTTCTCCCTATACAAACTATTTTCATAAAAGAAATTATTACAACTTATTATTTAATTTTCTCAACTTTAATCCTGTCAACACTTTCTTTGTGTATAATGGAAAGTCCGCATTCTGGATCCAACCGTAATAAC
Organism: Myroides oncorhynchi; assembly: GCF_020905415.1. Lineage (NCBI taxonomy): Bacteria > Pseudomonadati > Bacteroidota > Flavobacteriia > Flavobacteriales > Flavobacteriaceae > Myroides > Myroides oncorhynchi. The sequence continues at coordinate 513,959 of NZ_JAJJMP010000001.1, forward strand.
CCGGCTCATTATCTAATACCTCATCAACTAAAGCTCCTTTATGTTTACCAAACGTAAAGATTTCTTTTCCTTCTTCATTTAAAGCTATAAATCCTGCAAAATCAACACTCTTCTTACGAGTTGTATATTCTGAAAGTGACTTCATATCATTCTCTAAGTCATCATATCGGTCTAACTGTGCTTTTAGTATTTCATAAGTAGCATTAGTATCAGCATCAGCTGAGTGCGCATTCTCTAATGTAGCATTACAGTAGAATCTGTATGCAGCACTTAATGTACGCTCTTCCTTCTTATGAAAGATAGTCTGAATATCAACAGAAACTCTATTTCCCATCTCAAAATCGACTCCTGATCTTAATAACTCTTCTGCTAACAGTGGAATATCAAAACGATCTGAGTTAAATCCAGCTAAATCAGAATCTTTGATCATATTATATATTAGTGGAGACAACTCTTTAAAAGTCGGTTCATTAGCTACCTTCTCATCTGTAATACCATGAATTGCTGTAGACTGTGCAGGTATACTCCTTTCTGGATTTACTAACCAAGTCTTACTCTCTTTGTTTCCGTTAGGAAATACTTTTAATATCGCTATTTCTACTACTCTATCTCTCGCTACGTCTATTCCTGTTGTTTCTAAATCGAAGAAACAGATAGGTCTATGTAATTTCAACTCCATTATTCTGTTTTTTTATTTAATTACAAATATAATAAATGTAATGTTTTACGACTCAAAATCAACACCTAACTTTTATAACATTAACTTTTATACTAGTTCCCAATCATAGGCTAGTGATACTAATGTGATAGGCTGTTTTTAGCACTTTTAAGCCGACCACATGCCCATCAACAGCCGACCACATGCCGACCACCCTACTAAAATAGTACAGAAAAGACATTTTAACTCAAAAAATAAAGGTTACCCTATAATGAGAATAACCTTTATCTACAATTAAAATAACATATCTAACTCAATTTATGACTCAAAAGGAGATTTTTTGACTTCATCCTTAATATCACTTGATAAACTTCCTAAGAATACAGTGATATCGTCTATTTGTTCTTGGCTTAATTTGACATTAGTTTGCAAACTAGCCATAATTCGTACAGCTTCTTTCAAATCTTTTACAGAACCATCGTGAAAATATGGTCCAGTATGTACAATATTTCTTAAGCCAGGTACTTTAAAAAAGTACTTTTCAGTATCTCTATTACTTAAATCAGCTAATCCATTATCTACTTTTTTAGATTTAGTTTCTTGCCAATAATCTCCATATACACCAAACTTTTGGAACATCTGTCCTCCCATTGCTACTCCATTATGACAAGTAATACAACCTACAGAAATAAACGCCTCCAAACCTTTTTGTTCTTGAGCAGATAGGGCGCTCACATTTCCTTCAAGAAATTTATCAAACCTACTTTCTGGCATTAGTGTGCGCTCAAAAGCTCCAATAGCATTTGTGATATTTTCAAAAGTAACAGGTTCCTTATCAGACTTGTATATAGCAGCAAACTTCGCTTTATACATGTCTACTTTCCTTAATTTGTCCTCTAATTCCTTTTCATTTTTTATATTGTGCTCCACAGGATTTAAAATGGGACCACCAGCTTGTTCTTCAACATCTTTTGCTCTACCATCCCAAAATTGCATACTATGTAACGCTGCGTGAAAAACGGTAGGAGAATTACGCCCTCCTAAAGAGCCGTCATCTCCTGGTGAAAATGCTAAATTATCTACTCCATAAGTATTTAAGTTATGGCAAGAGTTACAACTAATATTTCCATCTTTAGATAGGCGATTATCAAAATACAAATATTTACCTAATGCTACCTTCTCAGGATCTAAATCCTTATTCTCTACCGACGAAATGGGTTGAAAGAAGGTTTTCGCTTTAATTAACAATTCTGACTCCCCTATCTCTGTAACTACAGTATCGTTCTTTTGTTCTTTTTTACAACTGATAAATGACAATAATACAGCAAGTAAAACAAGTTGCTTTCTCATAATTAATACTACTTTGATTTATAGTTTCAAATTACCCTTAATCTTATTCGCAGTATATGATAAATATCAAGTTGTCTTCTCATATTGAGTTTTATCATTTCAACAACATAGCTTACTCAAAACAAACATAAATTCAATAAATAAAACATAAAAAAACACATTAAATAAAAAAAAATTTGGTTTATTGAATTTTTATCTTATTTTAGCTATAACCAACAACGACTAATCACTATGAAAACAACTTATTCCCTACTTATATCTATAATGCTACTAAGCTCTATAAGTTGTCAAACGACAGAAACGATAGTATCTACACCCTATAAACTACAAAATGAAAAAACTGTAGTATATTCTGCAAAAACATTCATGTTTAAAAATTATTTTTTTTCTTTTAAAGATGGAGAAGCTACTTTAGTTTATCAACAAGATTCTAAACTAAATAATAATACCGAGCCTATTTATTTAACTCTAATTGAAAACAAAGAAAATAAAAGGTATCAAGAATTTACAGATAAAACCAAAGAAATATCAGTAAAAATCATAAGTGAACATGAAGTCAAATTACAATTAAATAAAGCCAGATATACGCTGTATACATCTAGTCATTTAAAAGAAGTTAATGCAGATAATCAACGTATCTTAGCAGATATTGCTATATGGAAAAATGACAAATATTAATTACATATCATAAAATAAAGAGGGGAAAATAAGTCCACTCTTTATTTTGCTATAGTCCTGGTTCAAATGCCAAAACTTCTTCTCTTAACCAATTTGGTATTTCTATCGTCTTTTTCTCCTGAATATCAATCATTACTTGAGTGCTAGTTCCTATGGCGTGCACTATCAATTCCCTATTTTCACCTTCACTGACAATAGTATATTCTATTTCAAAACTTTTGCTTCCCATTTTCGAAATCCTCACTCCTACTCTTGGATGTTTAACCGACAAGTTTATCTCTTTGAGATAATTACATGAAATGTTAGCAATAACAAACATATGTTTATACCAGTCCCATGTTGTACTCGCTTGATTCATATAAAAACCTCTTCCTATTTGGAAATAATCTATATACATAACATTATTTACATGTCCTAAAGCATCCATATCACTCCATCTAATTTCTAGCGGATGGTAAAATCTATAATCATTGTTATTAAATCCCATATCTAAATATTCTTATTTTAAAAGTTGAATATATGAAAAACATTACAAACAGAGTAAACAATTAGCATTTAGTCCAACTGAGTATCAACATTTTTTGTTTTACTTCCAAATAGGCTACTTTTCCAATCATACCCTTTTTTCAAAAACCTTATTTCCTTTTTCAAAGTAAAACGCTTGATAACTGTAAAAGTAAAATTACTAGATAACAAACTAGTCTGATAATTTTCTTTGAAATTTAAAAATAAACCATTCGTTAAAGCTGTTCCTGTTATTATCCACTCTTCTCCAATATAGCCAATAGTAAATCGTCCAATAGCGGTAGGGTTAACAATAAATGATGTTTTATTAGTTAACAAATTTTCTTCTATTGCGCCATTAATACCTAGTGTAAATGCTCCTGCTACTAGTGTTTTTTTGTAAGGAACCCAATTATACCCATACCCTATATTAGGTCCAAAATGATATGTTCTTTTATCAAAATCACTTATGTTTTCCGAAACAGTAGGAATATTGTGTAATGATGTATAAAAGACTCCCCCTCCTACTAACAAAGACCCAGCAGACTTAATCTGTACTCTATTAAAGTCGTATGCTGCTCCTAAAGAATATCTTGTATTATTACTCACGTATTGTAACATTAAACCATACATATTAATGCTAAAATCAGGATAAATATTATTTATAGTAGGTATATCTCCCTTCTTATTATCTGAATAACGATAGAAGCCTTTGTTCCGTTTATAGTACAGATCTATGAGAAACTTATCTCCATAATAATGATACTGAAAATCAGTTGCTTTCGTTTTCCCTCTTTGCTTATCTCTCATAAAAGAAAAACCATAACTAAAACTCAAAGAAGAGCTTCCCCATAAAAAACCAATTCCGATTGTTGTGGGTTTATTAGATTGAAAAGTCTGCTTCTGTTTACTTTCTTCAAAGTCATAATCTAATGCCAATATATCTTTCCCAAAATACACTTTTGCTCCATAAGGCTTGACATGTTCTTTTACATAAGATGAATCAACCTGCCCATAGTTGGTAGTAAAAAAGAATAAAAAAATCAACCCTATAAAACACCTCACCCTTTATTATTTAAAATTTGACAAAGCAATATTAATAAAAAAAACCTCCAGTATAAAACTGAAGGTTTCTTTAAATTACTTGTTAACTACTTTTAATTTACATCAAAATAATCGTATGTATGAAATTCATTAAATGTAACTACCTCGTCACATTCTAGTGCTGAATAATGCTTTTCGCCAGCATCAAATAAAACAAGATTCAAACGTTTGAATAAAACATTTAACATGTTTTTTTGCCCTGCTGCATCCAACTCTAAGGTCATATTAACAATGTGCTCCTTATTTTCTGTGCTTTTTTCTTTATCTACACAAATTAAAGTCACTTTAAAGTCTGCAATACCCGTTAAAGATATCCCTACTACTTTAAACCTTTTTTGGTCAATATCAAAGTACTCCCCAATACTACTGATATAATTACCTTTTTTAGCTGCAATGATATCTGAGATATCTGCTGCAATACTTCCTGTGAAGTCGTTAAATTGTACTTCTGCTTTCATAAACAACAAAATTAATTTTTCTTTTCACTGATAAAGATACTAAAACATTAGTACTCAAAACATTGAATTACTTTTTTTAAAACACACAATAACATATAGTTATTTTAACAAACTATAATTAATTATTTATTTATACTAATAAAAACATTTAAATGTATTATTATGATAAATAATTAATTTTAATGTTTTTTTTTATCATTTAAAAACCGCTATAAAAAAGACAACATATTATTTTTAATAAAAAAACAAACATTAAACAATATATATAAACATATCTTTTATTCTACACACAATTGAGATATAATAAACAATAAAAAAACTCAAAATTAGTTTATAACAAAATATATCAGCTAAAAACTGTTAATGCATAAGTAAAAAACAACATTAATAATACACATCTAATACAAATTAGATATTAACAAAAATCTAGTAATCTTATTTATACCGTAGAATTACATCAAAAAAGTAGTTTTGAATAAAACCTTACAAACTTCTTTTAGCCCTAAGAATAATATAATTTGTATCCTTTTGGGATACTTCTGCTTGCCATTTATCACACAATTCTATTACAAAATCAGGTCTTGTCTTTGCTGCATCATTTAGCCAATTCCCTACACTATCCTTCACATACTTAGAAGAATCTGACTTTAATGCTTCTAACAGCGGTATACCAAACTCAGGTTTTTCTTTTAAAACTTCAATATGTTTACACCACACTCCTCTTGGCCTTGTTGACTCAGTCACAAATCTTCTTACATATTCACTCTTGTCTCCTGTCCAAGGTAGTAGTAGAGCTATACTTTCTTCTAAATTTGCAATAATATCAGCTCTCACCGCCATCCAGCAAATCTCACGTACTCCAAAATGTGTATCTCCAGCAAAGTATCTAATCCCTTTTAGCTTTTCTCTAATATTTAGTGATTCATTATATCCTATAAAATAAGTAGCCCAACAACGTACTAAATCACTTTTGTGTTGCTTTAATAAAGTAAATAACTCAGTGTCATTCTCTTCTTTGGTTAAGTGAAATAATGTGTAACCAATACATTGATTAATTGTATTCACAGTCTTCTTTTCTAATCCTTCTATCGCATCTAAGACAATCGGGATATACGTATTTCTACCTAAAGAATCTAAGACATTCTCCACTAATAAACGTTGATCAATCGCTAACCATTCTGTCAAATTCACACTTGACAATTCTCCTTTATTTAATCCAACCAATACATCAGTTGGAATATCTTTTATAGCTTTTGCTCCTTTTCTATTTTCCATACTCATTTCTATAAACGAATAAAGCTCCAAGGAGCTTTATTTCAATAGTACTATTCTAAGGAATTAATTTCTTTACTTCCTCTTTTATTTCTTTATCCACTTCTACTAAATAATCATGCGCAAACGGTGCTCCGCAATCTTGATTACTCATTATTGAGATAAGTTTACCCCTTGCGAAATAATTACAGTCTTTAGTATATTCACTTTCTTCTATACTAAATGCCTTATCCTTTACATCAACATTGTAAACCAGTAGTTGCTTAATCACTAAAGCAACTCGTCCCTCATTCAAATAATACACATCAAGTGATTGTTGTTCCTTTTCATATTTGCGTACAACAATCTTTTCGACTTGTAATTCTTTGTTGTAATATAACTTTGTTACTCCCTCTCCTGTCCCTGTAGTAAAGTCTACTGTCGAAATCTGTGCCCATTCTGTAAACGCATTAATACGATTAAACGTAGGGATCAAGGATTTCATTACTTGCTCACTTCCTTCATTAATCAACAAATCCTTTTCGTCAGTTAACACATTTAGCAAATCCTTCTGCACTTCCTCTTCAGGCGAGTTATCTGTATTCATAGCTTCTACTATTGTTGCTGTTTTTGGATTGCTATCTTTACACGAAGTCATTCCTATTGCACTTACTAAAAAAGCGATAGGCAAAAAATATTTAGTCATACTCTATTATTATATAACTCTAATATACTGATAAATGATTTATTTGATAAACTCTTATTCACTTTAAAGACTCCCTACCAATTCTCCTAGATCTAGACGTGTACCATAATTCACATCCATATATCTAAACGCAATCACTCCTGATTCATCTAACAGATATACAGCAGGAAGTACTAATTCCGCTTCATCCGTGTGATTAAAGATCTTAACATCGATACCCAATGCTTCATAATGTGGTGTAACGAAGTCTTGTAACGTAAAATCAATACCTAAAGCTTTACTTAACGTAAGATCCTTGTCTTGTGCTATGCTAAAAGACATTTGCATTTCGTCTTTCCACTTATTAAGTAACTCAATATTCATAGGTGATATTGCGATTACCTCAACATCATTCTCTTGTAATTCTTTATAATAACTCATCAAGTGAGCCATCTCTACATTACAGAATGGACACCAACTCCCTCGTACAAAACTTACCAAGACTTTCTTCCCTCCAAAAAGTTCCGTGACCTCCTTCTCTTTCCCTTCTTCTGTAAGTACTTTTTCTTTTGCGAACTTCATTCCCACTTCAGATGTCTTACCAAAATCTCGTGCTTGCAAATCTGCGATAGAGTTGCCAAATGCAGTTAACGTTTCTACAGGTACTTGAGCTTGCATTCCTTGACTAATAGTCTCTAATGCTTCTTTTATGTCTTTCATATTAAAGTCTTATTTTTGCAAAGGTGATAATCACTTTGTTACTGTACAATACCGCATATATTTCCCCCATAGGGATAAAAAAATCACTTTTATGAATACCAAGACATCAACGATAGAAGAAAAAATATGTCCGCTCGAATTTGCAGTGAATGCAATCAGTGGAAAGTGGAAAGTGCCTATTGTTTGGCAAATAAACCAAGGGCACAAACGTCCAAGTGAAATGCTGAAGGGAATTATGAAAGTTGACCGCCGTGTGCTAAACCAACAATTAAAAGAATTAGAACAAGATGGCATCTTGACCAAGATAAGCTATAACGAACTTCCCCCAAGAGTAGAGTACTACCTCACTCCTCTCGGAGAACAATTAGTAGAAGTACTATGGAAACTCAATGCTTGGGGAGAGACTTTATTAAAAACCACTAATAGAGTTGAATAAACTAGTTATTAAAGTTGTACTTTTGAAATACTAACCAAACAAAATGAATACATGGGAGCATGGGATTATGGTATCTTTGATGATGATACTGCTTACGACTTCACAAGTGAAATTACTACAGACGCAAGGGCGTTTTTTATTGAATCATTTGAAAATGCCATTCAAACTGACTATTTAGAATATGACGAAGCACATGCTGTAACAGTGTCTGCAGCCTATCTAGATAATCTATTAAACAAAACACAATATAGAACTGATGCAGCAGATGAAGGTGATGAAAGCAATGTCAATATCTTTTATCAAATCAATCCTACACTCCAAGTAGAAGATTTAAAGCCTATGGCTATTCAGGCACTACAAAAAGTAATTGCTCCCGACTGTCACCTATATGAATTATGGGAAGAGAATACAGAGCTTTTTCCTTTGTGGAAACAAAATATTCAAGACTTAATCAATCGTTTACAATAACAAAAAGAGACTACTTAGTAGCCTCTTTTTCGTTTAATTATCTAAGGATGTAATCATTAGTGTATCTCTTTACTTATATAAATCAGCACTCTTTAGTGAAGCAACTAATTCATTATCTTCTATCATCACTTCAGAAGTAGTGAACTGAGCAGGTGTAGCAGTTGGGAACCAATTGCGATTAGGAGCTACCATAATCAATAGTCCATTATCATCCCCTAAAGCTAAGAACTGTTCTGTAGGTTGTACTTTATCAAAGTAAGAAAGACCATACTCTGCAATCAGCTTTTCTGCTTGTATCATCGGTTGCTCTGCCACGATTCCTATCTCACTGATATTTATTACCTGTGCAGGAGAGAAGTCCCCTTGTACATTTATCTGTAATTCTTCTCTTGCGATAAACTCTAATAGATTACCATTGTTATCCGTAAAGTAGATAGACTGTGCTTTCCAAGTTTCGAATGTAGTTACCAGATTACCTTCTATATTCTCAATTAAAGTCAAATGTTCTTTCGCCCAAGCTAAAGCATTCTGTAATTGATTAGAAGGGATATTAAATGCGAGGTGATAAACATTTACTTCATCTGTTGTCTCCTCAAGAGTTAGTATCGTATCACCTGCCTGTACTGTTACACTCTCTTCTAATGATTCTATTATAGGTAATTCCAACACTTCTGCATAGAATTGTTTACTTTTTTCTAATTTATTTGTCTGTATATTGATGCTTAATATGTTCATATCTATTATTTTTTAGTATTACAAATATCTGAATAAACTCTCGTACTAATCACACAAACTCATACTATAGAATCTATAAGACCATTGAGATAATCAATCTTAGACCCAGAATCAGCGATAGACATATAAACGAAAAGTAATTATACAAAATAGGTCTGAATTAACGATACAATCATACTATAGTATGATTTTAGAGCTAATGAAAGAACTGTGAGGTAGAATTACTTTGTAGTATTTGGCTAATGCTGATTCTGGGTTAAATATATCCGTATTAAATATTTAAGAGATATTACTATACAGCATATAAGTACTAATATACATAGATTTGTACTTTTCATCACTCAGTAAAAAATCAAAACCAAAAATACAATCATACTTAACCTCTCCCTGCTTCGTTTCATACTTCTGCACTAATATTTTTACATCCTTTTCATTAAAGAGGTGTATTTTTAATGTTGACCTATCGATCTCCATTGCAGAGACAGCTTTCATTTCTTTGCCATCAAAAAAAACAGGAATGCGTACTTCATACAACTCTAAGCTTTCAATATAATTAATTCTATTTTGTATAAGATCATAACTTGTAGTAATTTTATTTTGAATCCATACACTATCTATTCCTGCTCTTTTTTCAGACAAGCTATATCTGAAATCCTTATTAAGAAAAGCAGTATTATCCCTAACTCCATCATAGTGATAACGATGCTGTCTAACCTCACTATGTTCTAAGCTTACAGTAAGTAACTCTTCGGATACTAATTTAAACTGTTTAACTGATTTACACTTTCTATCAGTATTTTTCTTATAAAGTAAATAAGCTCCAACTAGCAAAACAATAAATATAATCCATCCCATAGTTCATATACAAAAATTACTACTCTAATTTAACACTAATTAGCTATATAAAAAAGATTATTCTTACTCAAAATGCTCCTCTACATTCCAAAGTACTTCACAATCACAATATCCCCCATATTCTTTAAGCCATAAAATGACTTCTTATATATTCTCTACATCCATACTTTTCAATATCTCCATCGTTTTTTCATTTGTATGGTTACACCCATCCTTTTCGAGAGAATGATCTAAGGCATCAAACAACTGAGTAAAATAAACTCTACCCATTGGTAGACTATTATCAAATAATAACTGTTGCTCCTTTTGCCACTGTTGTTTTAGCTCTTGCTTACGTTGTTTTTCTAATTGCTTTTCAGTCATATTAATCTCTTTTATTTCAGAATAAACGAATAGTAATTATACTAGATAGATCTAATTACTTTGTGCTATTTTGCTAACATTGATTCAGGACTTACTTACCTTGCCTACTCTCCCACCCTCCTGAAGAAGGTTTATGAATATTGCGCTCAGTGCTTTCACTCTTACTCATCACTTGCTTATCAGATTTTGTAAATGTCCATCCTATTCGCTCAAAGTAACTATATCCTGTAAAATAAATTAGCCACACCGTCCATATTATTCCTACAGTGAGATTAATGTCTATTAGATAACCTATAGCACCGATCATCCCTAGTATGCCTACATACTGCATCGGTATCCAAAAAAGGGTATTCTCATTCTCCGTTTTATAATACTGCTGAGTCGGCTCATCATAGTAAATCACTTCCTTATTCCACTTCCTCCCTATATGCCAAGTAAACACCCCTCCTAGTGATGCAAAGATATAAATAACCTCTTTTTTATATCCAAAATCTGGTATAAGACTGCCTATAAGCGCTCCTAATCCCAAAAACAGTATTGCAAATATTCCTTTCCCTGACCAAACTATCATACCTTACCTTTTATGACAATTACTATTATTACACGTTGCTAATATTAATTATATACATCTTACAAACAACTGATTAACTATGCAAATGTATATCATCTTTTTAAAATAAGTTTATCCTTTTTAGATACTTTACATAGCGGTACACAGCTCTATTAAAAAACCATTATTATCTAAAACGTACCCTACTGTTTGCCCCCAAGGTTTCACTGTTAGATCCTCGTATACTTTACCTCCTGCGTGCTCTACTTTCTGCATAGCTATTGCTACATCTTCTACCACAAAGCCCAACTCTATCCCAAAAGGTTTATCACAGCTCACTTGCTGATATCCTTCTTTCAAATTGCTTAATGCTAAATCTACTTGCGCAAAGGCAATAGTAGTCTCTCCTGACACTAACTCTCCATAATCTGCTTCTGGGGTAACGAACTTTCGCACAAACCCAAATGCCTCTTCATAAAACTTAACTGTAGCTTCTACATACACTACATACATTATCGTATAACTGTATTTTATCATAATTGGTTTAATTAAAAAATGTCCCTTCTATTTTGTCAAACTCCTCTTGTGGATATAAAGTAATTCCTTTTTCTTTTATCACATAAATAGACTTACAGTGCTTATATAATACATCTACAATATGAGAAGATATAAAGATGATACTACGCTCAGATAAATGCAATAAATACTTCATCAAATAGTAATTGGACTCTATATCTAGTCCGTTAAACGGTTCGTCTAAGATATACATCGGGTACTCTTTCTGAAATATAGCATTTAAATAAACTTTCTTTTTCATCCCTGTAGAGAACTCCTTAATCAATTTATCAGATGGCAAATCAAATAATAACTGTTGCCCTTCCATCTTTTGTTGAATCAAGTGTTGATAGAATTTATAAAACTCCTCAGCAGTTAACTCATTATATACAGCAGGCTCAGCTCCACACCATCCTACTCCTTGCGTAGATATAACATTATCATTTAAAGTACTCGATCCTGTATACTTCTCTAATCCAATCATACACTTAAACATTGTCGTTTTGCCCTGACCATTCTTTCCCATTACGCCATATATCCCAGGAGTAGCAATATGAAACTTGACATTTTCTAAAACTACTTGGTTACCGTATCGCTTTTCTTTAATATGTATTTTCAACATCTTTAATCTGATTTAATTGACGAATAGCTCGTTTATATAGAAAGGGGATTGCTAATAAGGGAAGCCCTAGCCCTAAGAAGCAGCCTCCTATAAACAATTGTTGTTTAAACACACTCTCATAGAATGCATATTTAAGTATTACATTACACATAGGAATAGCTAAAATTAAACTACCTAAAAACACATAATTCCAATCAAATGACAATACATTAACTAACACAAGTACAGGAAGTATTAGTGTCAGCGTGTTCCACATCTCAGTCTTGACTTGCTTTTCTATATATTCCTTTGCAGATAATGTACTTACTTTTATTTCAATAATTCGCTCTCTTTCAAATGTCGCTATACTTGCTATCATCCCCACAAGCACAAAACTTGCAATCACAAGATTTCCATTATTATACTTGATTCCCATTACACTAAATAATATTACTATTGGCAGTATCCAAAGCAGTTTATACTTTCTAAAACTAATGTGCCAAAAGGGATTAACTAATGAGAAAGGGACCTTAATTACAATTGATTGCTTCTTTGGGATATAGGATAATAAGTAATAGATTACTATTACCACTGATAGTCCGATGAATTCTCTCTTTAATGCTAATACAGTCAAAAAAGGTATACTGTATATCATATATTCTAACCACAGCACGAAACGATAATGTTTATACACCTTTAATAGTTCTACATCTGTTCTACCTAAATGATAGAGTATCGCATCTAGGAATACTATGTAATAAGTTCCTCTAACTACTTCATAGTTAAAATAACACACTAAGGCGACACCTATATAAAGCCCTATGATTAAAGACATAGCTATATAATCTCCCTTAGAAATAAACTTTCTAAAACGTATGCTTATTAAGTAACTCAGAAGTGTAATCATTTACATCAAATATATGACAAGATAAGTATTAAAAACTGTCTATTCGTTACGGGTAAATAACTAAAAAAGTCGAAGCAATCGCCTCGACTTTTTCTATATCTTATTTTATTAATCACTGTGAACTGTTAACAGTACACTGTAAACCAATTCCTATCCCTCAAAATCTCCACAATCGTGTACTGTAAATGTCTCTAACTTGCTCTTCAGCGTATAGAAACCTGCCGTTCTGAAGTGCTCTTTATCTATCGCTTGACCTTTAACTGTCAACTTATACATAGGATAATCATCTATTCTTTCAAATACAAACTCATTCAATGGAGTTGATACTGTAATGATCTTATCTTTCTCTTCTACCTTAGTAATTTTATAAGATATTTGTGTCTGCACATCACAAGCATTCATCAGATTAATCATCTCTCCATCTACAATAATCTCAGCTACATCACAGGCATAGCACGTTCCTCCAAAGTCAATACCGTATTTATCTGTAATCTTCTCAGCTCCCTCTTGCGCTATTTCCATTGGGACTAACATCTCACTAAACAATTGTTCTATTTTATCACTTTTAGCTACAGTTCCTTCAACACCTGAGGTACTAGCCACTTCAGTTTTCTCCCCTTCCACTGTAGCCTGTTGCTTACACCCTATTGTTAGAGCAACTAAACATATAAGCATTAATACTTTTTTCATACTTGTTGTTATTTTCAACAAATGTAGAAATTATTACAAAGAATCAATATCCCTATAAACAACTAATTTGCATAACGCTTTTCTATTTGATATGGATAACGCTCATAGATAGCATTCGCTTCATTGATAGAATATCCCTTTTTATTATAGTCCATGAATATCTTAAAGGTTCCTTCTGCCTCTGTATCATTTAGCTTATCTTGGCAAAGAGCCTTATAATAGTATGCGTCCGAAAACTCTTTATACTCCTTTGTAGCCAAATCAAAATAATCAATCGCATCTTGATACAATTCTTCTTCATATTTTACAATACCTAGATAAAACAAATCTAAGTGATGTATATCCTGAAATACCTCCTTCTGTTTAGCCACTGCTTTTAAGAAATACTCTTCTGCTTTCTTAAACTCATTTAATTGCAAATAAGACAGTCCGATATAAAAAGTATAAGTATGATCCATCTCGTAACCATCCCCCCAGCGCATTATACACTCTTCAAAATCCGCTATGGCCTCCTTATAAGTCTTCGAAAACACACATTTGATAAAAGCTCGATAGGGCAAATATCTCTTTACATCATACTGCACAGCTTTATCTAAATAAGTCATTCCTAACTCATATTTCCTAACTTTAAAATAAGGCATCGCCTTTTGTTGCCATAAATAAGCGATAGTACTATCCTGTTGCAACCCTTCATCTAGATTAGCCTGTCACTTCGCCATATCTAAATAGTAGTGATACCTATGCGCTCCATTAGTGGCATACTTGTCAATAATACTATCTTGTTTTATTTTTTGTTCTTTACTTAGGCTAACTTCTTTACTTAGGCTAACTTCTTTAGGCCACACTTGTTCCTCCTCAAAGTGTTGACACCCTAAAAAGCTAAAACACAAAGAAATAATAAGATAGTATTTCATAGTTCTTGTTTAAAATTAGTTGTAATTCTAAATTAAAAATACACTTTTTTTATAACTATTCCTCTCTAATCATCTTTTCTATCTTATACATTATCAATTCTATTGCTTCATTTCTCCAAATAATATCTCCATATTCTATTACAGCTTCTCTATCTGTGAAAATACCAACTGGATCACACCAACACAACCAAGCAATCATCTCATCTCTACTCCACGTAGCCAACTCTTCCTTAGCCTCTACTGGAGACATACTGCAAATCCTATAATTAGGATGTAAATAAGCTTCTATATTCATAATCCCTTATTTTGATAATTAATACAATTAACTATCTACAAAGAATATTCCAAATCAACGAATTAGAACAATAATATTTGATAATTTATATAAAAACAAAAAGCACTGTCATTAACAGTGCTTTTGTTTTTATATCTTTTGAACCCAGAATAAGTGATAGGCAGATAAACGAAAAATAATTATACAAAATAGATCTGAATTAGCTCTAAAAGCATACTATAGTATGTTTTTAGAGCTAATGAAAGAACTAGGAAATAGAATTACTTTGCAGTATTTGGCTAACGCTGATTCTGGGTTGAAGAGACTTATACTTCATTGATTCTTTTTACAATCAATTCACAAGTATAGTCACTAATTACTTTTATATCCTTAGCTTCTAACTGCTGATCGTATTCTTTTTCGAATACTGTACCATTGCCTAAGTCTATCAGATAAGTCCATTCGGTAAACCCACAAGCTAAGCCTACTTCTATAGCTTCTGCTCCTTCTATTAGTTTAAACCCATCTAAACGGATAACAGATTGTATACCTTCTGCTCTATCCCATTCAATACTTGAATTGTCTAAATCTATTTCATTAGACATCTCTTCTAATACCTCATCCTCATTAATCTCTTCTTCAGTAGCAACACTTTCTTCCTCTTCATTAATGATAGACTCTTCTATCTCCTCTTCTGAAGCATCTAAAGTATACTGTCCTATTATCTCTTCAAATAAATCTCCAAAGCTCTCTTTTACATTATTCTCTATCGTTTTAAATAAAGGATGTAGAGAGTGAGTAAATATAGACTCTAACCATACAGCTGATTTCACCTTACTCTGCTCTTCCTCTTTCGCTTTTAGTTGGCGTTTAAGCATCTCTATTTGGTTGTAGAACTTCTCAGATTCTTCAATAGACTTCCCTTCTTGGATATCTACTACCATCTGTTGTGAACGAAGGATTTGTTGACCTATATGACTAAACAAATCATCTTTAGCCTCTTCGTAACATAATACATCTGCAAGATATTGCTCATACGCCTTACTTTCCTTATCTGTAATCCAAAACGGAGTATACACAAATGCAATCAAAATCTGATTACTCAACATACGGGCAATAATTCTATTCCCTCTATCAAAAGGACTAATCTTCAAGAAATCAACGTGAAAGTTTAATGCCACATCTATAGGATGCGGTGCATACTTCTTTCCCTTTAAAATATAATCAATAGCTTCATTCGTACGATTGATCAACTCCTTCATCTCTGCTTTTACCTCAGCTACACCCACATAAGGATATTTATCCCCTTTGTAAGTAATCATCTCATTAGCAGATTGTTTCCATTGCCCTATAGCTAACTTGTTTTCTGTATTTTCTTCATATATTAGCTTAGTATGAAGCTCTTTGATATACTTCTCTGACAGATGTACTTCTACTAGACCTCCACCTAACATCTCTTTTAATACCTCATCATACATCTTGATTTCCATCAAATCACGAAGAGGTTTATTCGCCACATTCACCATCCCCCCAATCATACTGCGAACCTCTTCTTTAGTCAGTGTATTTCCCTCTGCCCAATTAGAATAATAGTTACACTCTAATCTATACTTCTCTGACAGCGTTACAAATTGCTCACTATTCAATCCTCCTAGTGCCTCTACCTGTTGCTGTAAGTTATCTATCTTTATTTTTACCTCTGTATACGTCATCTTCACTGATTAATTTAAATCTATACACCTGATTCTATTCATATTATAAAAATCAGCGTATATAACCTAGCTATTTCTAATCTCACACCCTTTATCTAGCAGAAAATACAAATAGCTAAACAGCCCTCCAAGTCCTGTTGTTTACTACAAAAACAACCTTCTTATGAACTGCTTCTTTTCGGCAGGCGAAGTTAAGAATTATCCCTCATCCTAAAAAATCATGTAGTATACTATTTAGATAATATTCTGAGAAAAAATAAGCCCCGAAGTTTTATACAGTTGGATGCTATTCTAAACAAAAAAAGGGAAGCTAACTAGCTAGTCATGGTCGGAAGATTAATCTTCCGACCACTACTAGAATAATATCTTCTCTTTTATTTGTTTCCTCCTTTTCAAAACGCTTATGGGTAATTGTAAGTTTCTTTCGTTCTTTAATAGCCTGCATACAATCACTCAACCACTTAAAGCCTTTTGTGTTTTCTGTAAAATCCGACTGTACATATTTCACTAAGGATATATGTTCTTTCAGTTCATAATTCAGTAATTCTATTCCTAAAAAACCTTGTAACCTATATAGTTTCTTGGTAGCATTTTCTATATCTTCATCAACTACTCTAATACGTTTATCCCATCCTTCGTCAAAAGCAATAGTAATTCCTAAATCTTTTATATGATTACGTACTTTAGTGACAAAACCATCTGAATTAGGTAACTCTTCATTACTTAAAGATGTTTTAAAAAGTTGCCCTTGTATATCGTCCATTTCCCTCTTTATCAATGATATTATCTAATAACATCATTATAGCTTTTGTTCTCTCAATCGACATAGCTCCCATATTTTGATTACTCTTATCTCAAATATACCTCATCCTCCCCTATCCCCGATGAGGTTTTCCGTAAAGCCCATAAAAAAAAGCACCTCTCAGTGCTTTCATATATTATTCCATTTCAAAATCTGTTGGTAGTATTCCGTAATCGATCAAGTCAAATTCTGGGTATTTATCTTTTAAGATAGCAGTCCATTGTTTGATAAGTCCCTTTCTCATCACGCTATCGATACTCTCTTTATAATCTATAAAGTACGTCGGAGCACTCCATTCGTCATAGTTAAGACGGCGTAGTGACATCAACTGATCATTAAGCTTGATATCGCGGATAGACTCATCTACACCAGCATCACTCTTACCTAGCGATTTCCACTGTCCATCAGCTACTAAAGGAAGTGTGCTATATAACGAAGCCTCATCAACAGTAGTGATGGCAAACTGTACACACCAACTCTTGTCAGCATTACTTAAAAACACTACCGCATCATCTTCTAATTGCTCAAGAGCGTACTCAATCAGGTCTTCGAAGTTAAAATCTGTCTTCTCTACTGTATCATCTATCCAGTTAAACACACGCTGACTGCGCACTTTCTCAGTACGTAGCATCCAGAAATCTTCTCCTCCATTATCTCCGATCATTAGATAATCAGTCATTGATTCTTTAAGGTAGCCATTCTGTTCTATAAACTCCTCTTTACTAGTAAATAATCCAGGTACAAAATCTTGTTGAAAACCGAAGAGCAACAAGAACTCACGGTAATAGTCTGGGAAGTCAAAACCTATTCCTTTTTCTAATTCTACTACTTCATTTTCTGTCAGTGGGATATAGAATACTACATCCTCCATAGGTCTTAATCGCTTTCTTATCTCTTGGTAATTTATCATCTCGTTATCCTATTTTTAAATCTTATTTATCAACACAAAGGTACAATATATCTACTGCCTATCTCTCATCCAGTCTCTCCAAAAAACAACACCTGATTTTTATTTTAAACCTAACTAAAATTGCCCAAATGCCAAGAAATACAATTCACAAGTGCTACTTTTCTCTTTTAAACAGTCCAAAAACACTATTGAAGATCATATCTCTAAAAAAGACATATACTTTTTATTGACCCAAAATGAATACAAACAACAATGTATCAATAATTTACACAAAATAAACTGATTTACACAAAAAACTAAAACACTGTCTAATCTCAATAAATATCTAGCTTTATGCTATCTCCTTCAACACTCCTTCAACATTCCTGCAAGATTGTTCTGAATTTAAAGCCATTTGTTGAAGAACTCTTGACGTAGTCTTGAGACACTCTTGACGTAGTCTTGAGACACTCTTGACGTAGATAAAAGGTATATTAAAACTACTTAATATAAATAATCAAGGTTTTCACATCCTGTTTAGTAGTAAATACACTATAAATACTTTGAATCCTCTATTCTTTAAACAACTGATATACTTTAACTTGAATTAAACTAAAAAACTATAATTATGGCAGAAATAAAAGAAGGTATCTTAGGTGGAGTACACGGAAAAGTAGGTACTGTAGTAGGATATAAATACAGAGGGAAAAATATCATCAGAGGCTTAGGACGAAAAAGTGGAAAAAAAGCATCCCCTAAACAAATACTCCAAAGAGGTAAACTAACTATAGTGGTCAAGTTTCTAAAGAGTATTAAGAGTTTCGTTAATGCACATTATCCTGAAGTGCATACAGATGGAAAAATTAAAACAGGCTATGATCAGATACGTTCTGAGATGATGACTAATGGACTAGAGGTAAAAGAGAATATCGTGCATATCTTACCTGAGAGAGTCATACTATCGATAGGATTGCTGACACCCGCTGCTATTCAGAAGATCAGCTTTCTAAAAGATTATAAAGTGAAGATGAGATGAGATGAGATGAGATGAGATGAGATGATACTATGATAAACGCACTTACTAATGCCAACGACCAATTGACAATGATTGTGTTTCACGATGAGTTAAACACATTTTATGTAGCACAACACATCGCTAAACGCACTGATAAACACACTCATTTCGAACTACCTGAAGAATGGGAAAAAGGAACTATCCATTTTTGGAGCGTATGGGAATCTATCAATAATAAGATACACAGCACAAGCATCTATCACCCTCCTCCCCTGTTCTTAAATAAAAATCACTAGAACATGGGATTTAACACCTCCATATAACTAATAGATAGTGCTTATAACTATCTATTAGTTTATATAATAATAAACCTAGAATCAGCATTATCCAAATACTACAAGGTAATTCTACTTTATAGTTCTTTCATTAGCTCTACAGCCATACTATAGTATGATTGTATCAAATTCAGACCTATTTTGTATAATTACTTTTCGTTTATATGTCTATCGCTGATTCTGGGATAAAGTCATACACAACAATCCATAAAACACAGACAAATAAATTAATGATATATAAGAATGTATCTATCTTTACGTAAAATTCCTAAAATGAAAAATAGCCTTTATACATTGCCTATTATATTGATATTTCTTATGGGTTTCGGATCTATACCCTTAGAGCAATTACCTACTTTTCCCATATCAGAACATGCCTTGATAGGCAAATGGCAGTTAAAAAAGATAGAATTATATGATATACACAATACCCTCAAGAATACAATCATCGAACCAATAGATGAGGAGCACTTCAAAACTATTATACAATTACTTCCACAAAACAATATCAGGGTTCTCACAAATCACTTAATCAATGATGATGCGATATCAAATACTCATAAATGGTATCTAAACCAGAACAGCCTGATTATTAAAAAAGAGAGTACTGAAGTCGAAGTCAAAGTAAAGTCTTTTACACAACAAGCAATTGTACTGGAAATGACTAATCCTTCTAAAAACGAGAAAGAATACAAAGCAAAAATATATTTCGCTAGGGTAAAATAACATCGTCATTTTAAGACTAATTATTTTACAAAAAAAGATTCTTGCTTTACCCTAGAGTCATCGTTAGCCAAACACTACAAAGTAATTATAGAACAATAGTACCTTATAATTTAAATAATCATTATAATTTAAACATAATTATACATTATAACCACACATACTTAACTATAAGTAATAATATTTAATTATAAAAAATCAAAAAAAGATTTATAAAATCACAAATTGTCCTAAAAAGACTATTAAAAGCCTCTTAATTACCTTTTTAATCCAAAAAAATAGAATACATTTGCCTCCGTTTAGAAGTTTTACTTCTAAAACTAGATTAACAATATACTAAAGTTAATTATGTAATTAGCTTTAACGCATTAAGAAGTTGTCGGAAACTTCTATCAAAACACCACTGATTTAGCCTTATAAAATGCCTCTATACAAGAGGCTTTTTTTATTGCCTTCCCCCTGGGCTTACCGAAGTACACATTGTTCATATACTTTTATTACATTCATTAAAGGAGCTACAGATGTCAATTTTTTGTACATGCCTATATCTTCATAATAAATGTACTCATCAGTCGTTTTCTGAAAATAATATGAAGTAATAAAAGGAGTTTCTACTTGATGTTTAATAAGAAATGGGGAAATTTTCTTACTTGTTGAACTACACTTTTCTTTCAATTGAGGTACCAGACTAATACTAGTATTAAGCTCTCTATACAGGTTTATATTATAAAAATCATTCGTTGTGATATCAGTAAATTCTAATTTATCACTAGTATTAACACTAAAGGTAAAGTTATCCTCTTTACTATCATCGCGTTTAAATACTGTGTTATATTCATATTGTAAAACCTTATTAAGTTGTGTCTCAACTTTATTGGGTATAAACACTAATTTTTCATGAGTTACAATTTCTTTGTGATCAACTTCCCCTGTTTTTAGAATATCGATTGCTATACTATACTTTACCTGTTTCCCATAGATAAACGGTTTTTCGAACTCAATGACAGGATACATCGTCAATCTATCTTCATACGGTAAGACGTTCATTGCTAATCCTGCAGATAGGATCTCATCATTTTCATTCATAGTCGCAATACAGACACTCCAATCGGAAGAAGACGAGGTCTGAAAAGGTATAAAATACACTTTGGAAGATGTAGTAAGAGGAGTAATCTTTAAAGCTATATTGTCAAAATCAACGTATTGATAATAAGTATCAATATCTAAATGAGTCATGATGAGCTCCACAGTATGTTGCAATTCATTAGATTCTAGACAACTAGTATATTTATCGATATGTACATGTCCTTGCTTAGCATAAATACAATTTATACCTGTAATGAAAATGAACAAAATAACGCGACCTAAAACTTTCATTAACTTAAATTAAACACCTATACTAAATAAATTAACTAATTTAACAAATATACATTTAACATCTTAAATTAATTCAAGGCTTTAGATTAATTTACTAATCTGTGTTTATTGAGGTAAAATCCACTCCCTATCACAGTTCGTTACTTCCTTAGTAGGATAAGATAGCAACCTTAAAAAGGAGTCTACACTGTCATATATTACAGTTAATCACAGAGAAGATCTAGCCTAACACATGTTTATTTAATATTGCGTTTATAAAGCCTGAAAGAGAGAAAATTATAGATTGCTAATGCACATAATATCAATATTCTACTATACACCCATGTATAATGAACAGATTCTGCAAAAGAATACGTGCTCCATGAAGCTTCTCTATCAATGAAAATACTTAGGTCTTGTAAAAACCATAACCCCACTAGTAGCAAACTGTGGATAATAATCTGAATACTAAAACGCGGAATCTTAATAATAAATATCAGCAATAATATATAAAATAGGCTAACTAATAAGGCTCCTAGAAATATATCTATAAAAAAATGAAATGTAATATCTCCTGAAGGTTGATCTTTAAAACGATACATTGCTATACTAGTCTGTACAAAAGAAATGATGATAAAAAACAGTCCATAATACATGAGACTACTCCACTTCTTTATTGTTTTTTGTTCTTTCTGGTTCATATAATTAAAAGTTTGTTTCTATATCTTGCATTAGTTAAAAAAACAGAAAACCAATGTACGATAAACCCTTTGATATTATAAAATTTTCGGCTGATAAACGTCAGTATATCCCAGCTTCTCTAGGGAGACAAAGTTGGATGAAAGAAACAGATGTGTTACACACAGAGATAGATATTCCACTAGGACAATCTCGCTATGGCGGTCCTGTAATCGATTTACCTCCTGGAGTAGATCATCCTGAAGGATTATACTATACAGGTCAATTAGATTTGGCGCTATGTTCTCCACATGATAAAACAGGGTTATTACCAAAGACGGGGCAACTTATCTTCTTTGCAGACATCATGACTGATACAGGAAAGGTCATCTATACAGATATACCTAATCATCAATTGGTAAGACATATCGTAGAGCATGAGGACAATTTCTTCTATGGGGTACTTATTAATGAAATCACTGCTGATACAGAGCCTTTCTCTGATCGATATAGAGAGCCTGAAGATGAATATGAAGAAGACGATGTAGATGAGGATGGAATGTACTGGGACTACTTCGGAGGAACCTATCTATCTAAAATATTCGGTATATTCACTCATTGTCAATTAGGTAAGGAAGAAATAGAAGAGTTTATTCATTCTGATAAGATAGTACTGTGGCAGATAGGAGAGAACAACTTTAATGATGATGGGGTGTTCAGTGTACTGATCAAAGAAGAGGACTTAAAAAACCGAAACTTTGAGCACTGTGAGTTCTATTGGGCACAGTCATAAAGGGAGAAAAGAAAACAGCTTACTAGTAAAATACTTAGTAGGCTATTCATGTTATTTACTATCTATACACTTCACTAATGATTCAAAAGCTTTAGTATCTACTTTTAATTTCTTAAAATCAGGGTCTACTGAATCCAAAGCGTTCATAGATTGATATATTCCATCTCGCTGAGGTTGTATAATTAGCCATGAGATAACGCTCTCCACCATTTGTGGTTTCTTGGGATTATCAGATAGATTGTTTCGAACATAAACTTTGATAATAACATTGCCCCCTGTTGTATCTTCTATCCTAACATAGTAATCTTTATTAGGATATTCAAAATCACTATTCTTCATTATTTTAGCCAACAAAACATTGCAATCTTGTTGTAATACCTCTGGCTTATTTTTTGCACATCCACTTATACTACCTATCAAAAAAAACACAACCAAATAGCTTCTTATATATTTTATCATCTTCATAAATCTCCTATTTTTATTCCTAACAAAGTAATCATATTTATTATAGGAAGCGCTAAAAAATGACATTAATTATATATATTATTTATTTTTAATACATTAGGGTATGTAAAAATAAAAGGCTGTCGATTGAGAGAGCACTGAAAAAGTAGAGCTTTTTCAGTGCTCTCCAATTACTCATGTGGTTTTTGATATTATCTAATCCTCTTTACTTCCATCATCTGCCATACGAACTATCTTAGGTGTAAACATCGCTACTACATCAACTAACTCCCCCTGAGCTGCTATCACCTGATGAATATCTTTATACGCCATCGGTGCTTCATCTTTACCTGCCCCGATTAGCTCTACACCACAGTCTGCTAACACAGCTTTAATATCCTCAGTATTCAGTTTTTTGATCGCCTGTGTTCTACTCATTTGTCGTCCTGCACCGTGTGAAGCGGAGTTCAATGCCTCCTCTTCTCCTTTTCCTCTCACTAAGAATCCTGGCGCAGTCATAGACCCAGGGATAATCCCCATTACACCTTTACTCGCAGGAGTAGCTCCCTTACGGTGAACAATTACCTCTTTACCTTGGTACATCTCTTTCCATGCAAAGTTATGGTGGTTCTCTATCTTAGCTAATACTTCAGCTCCTATTGCCTTTGTCAACTTTTCGTGTATTACTTGATGACAGGCAGAAGCATAGTCACCCGCCAAGTTCATCATCGTCCAGTATTCCTGACCTGCTTCCGAATTTAGATCTAAGTAAGCTAAGTTCTTCGCCTCATAAGGCAACTTACAGAGATCCTTAGCGATCTGCGTATACCTACCTGCTATAGTTGCTCCCATCCCTCGAGACCCCGAGTGTGTTAATAAGGCTAAGTAAGTTCCTTTATCTATCTTCAACACCTCATCGCGCTCGGCAAACTCCATCAATCCCCATTCTACAAAGTGGTTACCCCCTCCTGAAGAACCCAATTGTTCCCAAGCTTTATCTTGCAATTTCTTAATAAACGGATTCAGATTAAACTCTCCTCTATCTAAAACCTCATGTTGTGCTTTATACTGTCCGTGAAATCCGTGACCTGCACCGAACTTAGTATGTTTAACCAATTGTTCTTTTAGCAAATCTTCCATACCATAGAACTCCACACCTTTGATATCAAAAATAGACAACGCCATTCTACACCCAATATCCACACCTACACCATATGGAATAACAGCGTTATCTGTCGCTAATACTCCTCCGATAGGCAGTCCATATCCTTGGTGCGCATCAGGCATTAATGCCCCTGCTACAGCTACAGGTAGCTTTACAGCAGTTCGCATTTGTGCGATAGCTCCCTCTTCGATATGCTGTGATCCGTAGATACTATACTCGACAGCTTCATCTCTTAGTGGAATAACTTCCTCTTCTACGCGTTGTCCTACTCCTTCTATAATAGCAGTAGCCAACTTTCCAAAAACTTTATGGTTAATATAATCCTCTGCATTAGCTAGCACAACTTTATAATGTGCTAACATCTCAGTCTTCGTATAACCTGTTCTTTTCTTATTCGCCTTTAAAGCGATCCCTAACAATTCTGTATGTGGATACCCTAAAGCCAATAAATCATTCCCATTAATAGGTGTATTATCTTTCATCTTTTTCTCTGTTATAAAGTTAAAAGGTAAAAAGATTATGAAGTCTGAACTGTTCACTCATCACTGATTACTCATCACCTATTAGTTATTAAAATATTTTATATAAGCTGTATTGTGATACTCTTCTCTTACCTCATAAGGAATAAGTACCTTAGCTTGTTTACTTGTTTTATCTATTATTGTTACTCCTTTTGTTGTTAAGAATACTAACTGACCTTCTTTTGTTTCTTCTATATTTGTCAGCGGTTTAAACTCCTCTGTAATAGGATAAGTCGCTAATTCCTTTCCATCAAAGTCTAACACAAATATCTTCTTTGCCGTATAGCCTATCAAGCTTTCTCCTGACTGATGCCAATTCACGATTTCCTCTGCTGATCCATACTTCCACTGCTCTTTTCCTGTTTTAGCATTCAATCCTATCAAAGCTTGTGCATCACTGTCCGCCTTGCGTACATTGACCACATACATCTTACCATATAATACAGCATTACTCTCAAAACTAGTCGCTAACCTCGGGTACTCCTTAGACTGATATCTCCAAGTATAAATAGATGTGTTATCCTTAAAGTTGTTCTTCGGATCCATAATGTCATCATTATCTCCCTTTACATTCCCATCTTTATTAAATGGAACAGCGTAAAACTTACCGTCTTCTTCTCCAAAGTACAATGTCTCTCCATCACTGCGCATCTGTGTGTACAATGGACTATCAAAAGTATTTTCATCATACATTCCATAGCTCGTAGGTGTACCACGAAGTGAATATTTGTTTAAATAAATAGCAGAGTTAACGAATACGTTCTCTTGACATAATACAGGTTGATACATATTAAACTTTGTCTCTATCCCTTCAGTTTGAAATTCAGTACCATCTACTTTGTTTAATATAACGAAGTATGGATAACTTCCTCCACCTGTTGTTACAGTATAAACTTTTTGAGTTATCAAATTAACTTCCGTATTTTAGTATCTTAAAATCAATAGTATGGAAATATTTAAGGGTCAAAACATTCTGAACTTAGTAAAAGAACTACCAGATGACGAAGCATGTAAAGCTTATTTAAGTAAAATTAAGTGGTCAAACGGTTTTACTTGTGTAAAATGTGGACACAAAAAAGGTTGCTTAAAATCTAATCATTCATACTATTGTTATAACTGTGAGCATGTTGAGAGTTCAACAGCTAATACCTTATTTCACAAAGTCAAATTTGGTTTACAGAAAGCATTTATGATTGTGTTTGAAATGACAACTTCTACCAAAAGTATCTCTAGTATTCAAATGGGTAAACGCTATGGTATAAGCCAGCCAACAGCATGGGGCTTTATGCATAAAGTTCGTTTAGCTATGCAAAGTAGCGAGCAATATCCTATGACTGAAACAGTTCATGTTGATGAGTTTGTTGTGGGAGGTTATGAACAAGGAAAACCAGGGAGAAGCTATGATACCAAAAAAACTAAAGCAGTGATAGCTGTAGAGTTAAATACTGAAAGAAAAGTAAAAAGAGCCTATGTTAAGTGTATTGACGATTACTCTGCTAAGTCATTAACTACTATATTCGAACAACATATTTCAGAAGATGCCAATGTAGTTACGGATAAATGGAGAGGGTATAATCCCTTGAAAAAAAAGTATAAGATCACACAAAAAGAAAGTGATAAAGGTGCTAATTTTAAAGAATTACACGTAGTAA
This sequence comes from Myroides oncorhynchi, assembly GCF_020905415.1. Taxonomy (NCBI): domain Bacteria; kingdom Pseudomonadati; phylum Bacteroidota; class Flavobacteriia; order Flavobacteriales; family Flavobacteriaceae; genus Myroides; species Myroides oncorhynchi. The sequence continues at coordinate 540,800 of NZ_JAJJMP010000001.1, forward strand.
TTCACCAACTTAAATCGTGGATTAGGACTGTGCCTTCACACATTAATAAGAAATACATCCAAGCTTACTTTAATGAGTTCGTATATAGATTAAATAGATCCTTATTTAAGGAAACTATTTTTCATAACACAATTGTAAAGATGATTAAAGCTAAACCTACTACTTTAAATACGATTAGCGGAAACTAAACAGATAACTCAATAAACTTTATCTTGATACTGTAAAGGCTGCCCCATAAAATACGGCTCACTACCAGCTTCTGTTTCAAAGCCACCTGATGCATCTACTGCCACATCCATCATCCCTATTTGACCCGCTTCATACACCCACTTTTCTTTACCTGTTAGGATATCTAAAGCGACAAACTTACCGCTCTCAAAAGGCATAAATAGTGTCGTCTCATCGAAGGTAAACTTGTTCCTATTTCCAGCTTCATCTTGAGCAGAAGTATATTCCCACACGACCTTTTTATTATCTAAGTCAAAGTTGATGACCTTGCCATTTGTACTGAATACAACAGTCTGATTAGGTACTTTAACTTCTGCACCTTGCGCTTGCTTATTCTGACACCCAAAAAAGGCAAATAGGGCTGTAAGTGATACTAAGAGTTTTTTCATTGTGTTTTATTGTTTTTAAACTGATCACAAAGATATTCTTTTTCACAATTCACTAAGTAGTGAATTAACTCAGTTATCTAATAAAATCCTCTTATCTTTATCTCTCTAATCTCAGAAAGAATGAAAGAACCTCGTCTATATGTTGACTTCAATGAAATGATAGATTTCAACATAGTACTACTCTCCCAAACAGAATATAAAACTGACTCCTTAGGTAACGCTATTTATTTACAGGAAGGCAACACTGTACTAATCTATATGGATGATTCTGATGAATATGGCAATCCTGATAACCTACTCGCTGAAGGTATTGCTATCCTTAACCCAATACCTAACCACATTGCCAAATGGTGTTGTTTAATCAACGACAGAGGTATTTATCACGAATCTGATTTGTAATAATTAATTATAACCCAATCCCTCTTCATTATCCATCTTTTATCATCCACTGATTACTAACAACCATTACCTATAACTACCTCGAAAACACCTCTCTCAACTGCTTTAGCACATTCCCTCCACCAGACAAGCTAATTTCACCTACCTTATCAGCGATCTTCTCGATGTACTCCATCTCTTTTAATCGCATCAGCATTTCGTTCTCTTCCATTAACTTGGCAGTGTTAAGCAAGCTACGTGTAGCAGCAGTCTCTTCTCTACGAGTGATCATATTCGCCTGTGCTTTTTTCTCAGCGATAAGCACCTGATTCATAATCTCTCTGATATCCCCTGGTAAGATGATGTCTTTGATACCACAGTTTTTTACTTCGATACCTAATAATGCAATCTCTTCTTTCACACTATTTAAGATTTCTAAAGACAAGTTCTCCTTGTTCTCCATCAATTCGTCAAATGACATTCTACCTACTTTTTCTCTCAACATCAACTGCACGACGTTATACATCTGTTTCTCTACCTCTTTATTATTGACATACGCCTTTAACAAATCTTGCACTTGGTACACCAAGTTAAAGTTGATACGCAACTGTACTTTGTCTTTTGTCAAGATCTCCTGACCGTTCATATCGATTGCTTGCTGACGTACATCTACTAATATGATTTGTACCTTGATATCGTTTTTCCAATATCTATACTCCCCTGCTTTTAATATCTCTTCGAACTGCCCATCTACGAATAACAATCCTTTCTCATTAGCCCCCACAGTGTACATTCTCACGAAGTTTGACATATTGCCTTTCCCCATTATATTTCTTGCGATAGCGCTATCCACAACTAATGCTTCAGTATTAAATCTTTCGAACGAATACTCCTTAGCTGACTTCCAGTAGATATGTCTTCCTGCCCCTAAGACTGTATTAAATATCTTGTTTTTATAAACTAACACGACCTCGTTATCCATCACATCGATCACTTCTAACATCGCGCTTAACTCCGCATTCTGTAACAATGCTTCTATATCTCTACGCATACCGAAGTTCTCAGACATATTATACTCCGCCACTTCCTTCTCACCCCATAACCAATATTGACCTGCAGTATATACTCTCTGTAATTCTCCTTGTTTAGACACTAAGGCAACGTGGTTTGTTTTTACTTGTAACTTTTTCATAGTTGTATATTTTTAATATTTTAATTTGTTATCATAAAGAACAGTCCAAATAGGTCTCGCTTATCTCAGGCGGAAAAAGAAGTAAACTGCACAATAGAATAGTTCGTGTATAGTCCTGAATGATTCACTGAGCAAGTCATCCACTCTATATCATCCCCTATTCCTCTTCCACAGAATAGCTTTTTTTTACAGGCTTTGATAAGTTGTCTTTCGCACTGTAAGCCTAAAACTTAGAAGTACAAAAAACAGAAACACTATTTGACTGAACCTTTTTAATGGAGGGGATATTTATAGAAGTTCCCCGACTTCTCCTAAAATTGCTTAAAAGGCAATTGTTCTGCTCTAACCAAACTGAGCTATATTATCCTGAGATAATAGTAGGAGTTGAACCCACGACCCGAACGTTATTTACTAAACCGTTAGTCACTTACTCTCATAAGCTTGAGGAATCGAACCTCTTTATTCTACAGGTTACAAACAGGATAAGGTAAACTACTGCCCCTTACTTCTGCGCTATATCGAAACGCTTCCAAGGTTTGTATCTTTCGAACAGTACAAAGATGCATACCTACCTACGCAACCAAATTGCGCACCAATAAATATTTACAAATTATTTTATTAAACACTAATTATCAACTAATTAAAACCAAAAAAAAATCAAATAAAAAACAACTACGCAAATACAACGCGTACATAAAAAAGAGAATACGTATATTTGAGTACTCAAAAATGACTAAAAAGCTATGGCAACGAATAAATTAGCACTATTACGCTACCGAATTATCGATGAATGTCTGCAAAACAGATTTAGAAAATGGACGCTTAACGACCTCATCGAGAAGGTTGCTAATGGGCTATATGAATATGAAGGCATAGACACTGGAATTAGCAAGCGTACCATACAGCTCGACATTCAGGCTATGCGCAGTGAGGGATTAGGGTATAACGCACCGATAGTAGTGGTGGATAGAAAGTACTATACTTATGAAGATGTCAACTACAGTATAAAAAACTCTCCTATCAACGATGCCGATATGGAGAAGCTAAAAGAGGTAGTTGCTATTCTAAAACACCTCAATGGATTTAGTCAAATAGACGAGATGAGTGAGGTAATCGCGAAGTTAGATAACAGCCTGCTTACCCGAAGTACCAAGGCGCCAAATTATATACAGATGGAGGGTAACCACCTTCTTAAGGGGATCCAGTATATCAGCCCGCTATACGAGGCGATTAAGAATAAACAAACCCTTCTGATAGAATACAAATCGTTCAAATCTAAGGAAGCTACTAAGAATATCTACTATCCTTACTTATTAAAAGAGTATCGCAACAGGTGGTTCGTAGTTGTGCGTAGCAGTACACATAAGCATTTATTGACTTTAGCACTTGACCGAATTCTCAATGTATATGCCTTAGCGAACGAACCTTATAAAGATTATGAGGGCGTAGACTTCGACCGATATTATGAGGATGCGCTTGGGGTAACCAAAACAGCACAAGACCGCGCTCAAAAAGTTATCTTATGGGTGAATAAATACAACATTCCCTATGTAAAGACCAAACCGATACACCACTCCCAGCAGGTATTAGAAGAGGACGAGACAGGTATGAAGATACGCATAGATGTAGTCCTTAACTTCGAACTCGAAAGAGAAATACTCGGCTTCGGTGAATCGATGAAAGTAATCGCTCCTAAACTTCTACAAAAGAAGATAATGAAACGAGTAATGAAGATGAATGAGAATTATTTTAATGAAGAGGTAACAGAGTAAAACACTTACCTTTGCTTTTTATTAATATAAGGAGCACACCCCATACCAAATGAACAAACATCAAATAGAAGAAATATTTAATCAGACTTTCGCAGGACTATCGCTATTCTACCGTGACTGCGAACTAAGTCAAGATTTTATCAATAAATACCAAATAGGACAGATTATACAAGAACGTACTTTTGCTGATGCATCATATAAAGGCGGAGGTCTAGCTACTAATTTGCGTTATCTAATTGCATCTGCACATGTGAAAGATATCTCAGCATTAGTGCCACAGATGGAACAGTATGGACACGTGATGCTACAGTCTGGTGCATACTTTAAAATAATCGATATCTATGAAGTAGATAACAAAACCCAAATCACCTTACTTCACATCGCTGAAGAAACGATTGAATTCTTTACAGCCAACTCTTCGAATATCGAAGAACAGATAGTCTCTAAAGCACGAGAAGGATTTGCGACTAAAGTGCACACAGCTCCTATCCCTAGCTTACAAGCTCAAGAATGGATAGACCGAACTGCTCTACCTATCGGTATGAGCGATACAGGAGAATTCTTTATGTAATAATCCACCTACTAAAATATACGAAGAGCCTAGATAACATCGATTATCTAGGCTCTTTTCGTTTATATGATGCCTTTACATACCGCATCACTCTCCATAATGATTCCTTATTGATAGGATAGTGATAGGCAGGTGATAGGCTGTTTTTAGCACTTTTAAGCCGACCACATGCCGACCACCAAAAAAAGACATTTGATATGAATTCTCTAGTTCACTTTCACTAAACAAAACAACATATCCAACACATTATCAATCATTTTAAATAACTTATAAAATATATCTGTATTTTTATACTGCTAAAAAAATCCACAATACGATGAAAGAAAAGATTGTATATACTGTTGTAATAGTTGCTGTACTAATAGGCATATTCATGCTGCGCAAGCCCTCTCCTGCTAGAATTGACTTAATTCCCGTCAATGAACAAGGAGCAGAATATACCGACGAGCCGAGTATCGATGATATGAAAAAGATAATCGTAGATACAGATACCATATACGCTGTAGTAAATACAGAGAGATTTAACATTGATGAGAAAACCTTTAGTAAGAATATCGCTATCTATAATAGACAAAACATAGAAGCTATTCGCAAGGATTATTCAAATCCTACCAGCATTGTAAAAGAAAATATTGACTTTTTCATCAACAATACTAATGCTGAACAACTAAAAAAAGTAGGTATAGATAAACCTGCTTCTAAAAATATAGATAAAGTTATCAATAACCTAAAGCTTATTTTAATTGATGTGCAAGCGCAAGATGGATATCCTGAGAAATACTATATCAATTACTTTTATGATATAAATGGAATTGATATGGGTGATATACATCTATCTGTGTCAACAGATGAGAACGGTAATAATATAGATATCGGCTGGGAAACCTAATAGAGGCTGACGTCTGATAATCTCTCGTTAAAAGAGTAATTATCTAAACCAAAGAGTTGATTAATTGCAAAAAGTGATTTAAGTCATAGTCTTTTTACTTCTAGCTTATGTATCTTTGCACTATGAAACAATGTATATTATTCATAGTACTACTATTCTTTGCTAAGCCAGTATTTCCTATACTTGACTTCGCAATAAACTATGATGCTATACAAGAGCTGTGTGTTAATAAAGACAGACCTGAGTTAGCCTGTAATGGTTCGTGTCACCTTAAGAGTGAATTAGCGAAAACTGCTCAGGATGAGAACCCGTTCTCTGCTAAAAAGACTTTTCAAACACAATTAGAAGTTCTGTTCTTTAACCAATACGATTGGTCACTAGCTCCACTTGTAGAGCATAACTATTCTACTGAGGTAGTTGATAGTTATCACACTGATTACTATTACTTACCCACCTTAGACTTAACTAAGCCACCCCTCGTTTAATCCTTATGTATTTATCGACTTAGCAGACTGTATCTCAGGTACGGTATCGCTTCACGCATCTATTATTCATTATAATTAATAGACGTACTCTCACCTATTTAAATATTTTAAGATTAAACAAATGAAAAAAATTATATACTTCGCATTGACTATACTATCATTAGGACTAACTACATCGTGTACTTCTGATGATAATGCTATGGATAAAGGACCGAGTGTAAATCCTGGTGTGACAAAACCAACTATCAAAGTACTTGAAGCAAAAGAAAACAACTTTCAGTTTACAGTATATAGCAACGTAAAAGAATTCTACGCTCCTTCGACAACACCTATAGTTGTAGAAATAAACGATCTGAGTGATGCATCGAATAAGTCATTCACGAATACTTCTATGACTATCACAATGTATATGACGATGGAGAATGGTCATAAAATGTCTCACTCTGCTCCTATCAGTCAACTTAAACCTGTAGCAGGGACAACGAACAAATTCGAAGGAGAAATTATGTTCTCTATGGCAGGAATGGAGCCTGGAGCTAACTACTGGGAGATCAAAGTAGAATCTACAAATAAGAACAATAAAATAAATACAACTTTTAAAACTACTGTTAGAGGAGGTAAATTCTACGATCGTCAAGATATTAATACGATTGTAAATAGCGATAGGAAAACACTTGAGACATTCTCACTTAATGCTGTGAAGCACTATACTGCTCTACACCCAATGTATGACCCGAAAACAGGTCTTAATAATATAGCTGTATCGATCTATAGAAATGAGAAAATGGGTAATGAGTTTCCTGAAGTAGAGAACTTAATCGTTACGATAGATCCGAGAATGCCAGATATGGGTAACCATGGAGTAAAAGAAGGTATCATATCTCTAAACTATAACGCTACTACAAAACAGTATGAAGGCAAGCTTCCATTCAGTATGTCTGGATATTGGTTCTTAAATCTAGTGATTAAAAACCAAGCAGGTGAGATAATAGCTGGTCAAAATGTAAGTAAAGATGCTTATGGTAAAGAAACTGTAAATGGAGACAAATTTTTTGATATCGTATTCTAATAAGTGACTTCATCATTAATTATACAAGTACCCCATTTGACATGATATTAAAAAGAAAACATATTATAAGCGTATTCGTTATCTTACCAACATTAGTTATTGGTCAGACAAATGATACAATAAGTAACAGCGCTCTACAAGAAGTCGTTGTTACTCACCAATCTCAAAGCAAAAACCTACAAGACAAAAAACCTTTAGCTTCAGTTGATGATTACCTTGCCAAACAAGAGAATATTACTTTAGTGAGAAGAGGTGCTTATGCTTGGGAACCAATGATCAATAACATGGCTATCGAACGTACCAGACAAACTATAGATGGTATGCAGATATTCCATGCATGTACAGATAAGATGGATCCTATCACATCGTATGTTGAGGTTAACAACCTAGATGGAATGGATATTACTTCTGGGTCACAGGGTTCTATGTTTGGGGCAACTCTTGGTGGAAGTATTGATTTGCGCACGCGTAAACTATCCTTCACAGAACAAAATACTTTTCAAGGACAAGTACAAACAGGTTTTGAAAGTATCAACAAACAAAAGATAATAGGTGGTAACTTTGACTTTACCTCTAAGAAGTTTTACGCTAGTGGTTCTATTATGTTTAGAGATGCTGATAACTATAAAGCTGGGAGAAATAAAGAAATACAATATTCTCAATTCAGAAAGTTAAACGCTTCGGGTATTATTGGGTATGCTATCAATGAAAGCAATAGCTTAGAAGCCTCTATTATATATGACAAGGCTACTGATGTGGGATATCCTGCACTTCCTATGGATGTAGGATTGGCAGAGGCTATCATTACTTCGTTTAAGCATACTTACGCCCCTACTGACTCATGGATAGACAAATGGGAAACTAAGTTGTATTACAACACGATCACACATCGAATGGATGATACAAAGCGCCCTATAGTTCCTATCCGAATGAATATGCCTGGTTGGACAGATACTTATGGTGCTTATACTACCCTTACTACCACAGTAAAAGAGAAACACCATGTAAGTATTAATGCAAATACATATTATAACAAGTCATTAGCAGAGATGACAATGCTTTCTAATATACCAGGGGCTACAAATATGTTTGCTTATACTTGGCCTAATATAAAAACGAATTATGGTGGTCTTACAATCAAAGACCATTGGCAAATAGATGATAAGAATAGCCTACTTGTTTCTGGAACATTAGGTATTAACTTTAATCATGTGAGTCAAAAAGGAGTTGATCAGTTGAGTATATTCTTAAATGACGATACTTTTAAACAGAATAAAACACGTACAGTAGGAAACTTTGCTCTTAACTATGAACGTTTTGAAAATGAATGGCTATATGGAATAGGTATAGGGTATGGTAACCGCGCTCCTTCTGTATCAGAAGGCTATGGCTATTATTTATTTAATAGTGGAGATCGCTATGATTACATCGGTAATCCTAATCTAAAGAATGAATCTTCGTATGAAGCAAACTTCTTTGTTAAGTATGCAACACCTGCATTCTCTACTAAAGTATCAGGTTCTATATTCTACTTAAATAATTATATTATCGGTGTAATAGATCCTGTGTACAATGCGATGACATATGGTGGCTTAGGTGTTAAGAAATATGCGAATATAGATCATGCTATACAAGGTACATTAGATTGGAACTTTACATACAACATAGATGCGAATTGGAAAGTATCAGGTGGACTAACTTATAGCTACGGAAAAGATAGTGACAAAAACACCTTACCTTTTATAGCTCCAGTAGCCTATAGAACAGCTGTTGACTATAAATACAATGCGTTTAAAACACAGCTAAGTATTAAAGGAAACGCAGTGAAGAACAATGCAGCAGAAGCATATGGAGAAGTTAGAACGCCTTCTTACGCTATACTAGATTGGAATGCGAATTATGACTTTGCTATTAAGTCAAAATCTCTAAATATAGGTATCGGTGTAGAAAATATATTAGACACTTATTATTCTACTTATGCAGACTGGAACAAGATACCTAACCCTGGTAGAAACTTCTTTGTCAATTTGACATATAAACTATAATATATAAAACCAGTAACATCGCTACTGGTTTTTTTGTACATTACTATCATCTAAATATTATTATGGCAAGAGTAAAACTAAACCTACCGACTGAATTTATCTTCGAAACGAAAATACCTGTACGAATAACTGACCTTAATTATGGCAACCACTTAGGTAATGATAAACTATTATCAATCTCGCATGCAGCCTGAGTTCTATTTTTATCACACTTTGGATATACAGAAATGGATTGTGCTAGTGTAGGTCTTATTATGGCTAATGTCGCTATTGAGTATAAAAATGAAACCTTCTATGGTGATACTTTATCTATTCAGGTGGTAGCTGGCGATTTTAGTAGAGTGAGCTTTGACTTATATTACTTAGTTCAAACAGACAGCAAAATAATCGCTAAAGCAAAAACAGGCATGGTAACTTTCGATTATCAAAACAAAACTACAGTCTCCGTTCCTGAAATACTACAAAACAAATTCACCTTATAGAATCTCTAAGAACCAAAAGCCGTACTGTAATATCTCCTTTTGATGACATTGTTTAGGAGCATCATAAGTTTTGTAAACAATATTACCCAATTCAAAAGGAACAGGTTTTTTAAACATTGGTCCATCATATACGAAGGTATGAAACTCTCCATTCTCTCCACAAGGGTCAACTCCCTCAGGCAGATCAGCGATAAATTGCCTATCAATCGTACGCCCTATAAAACTCTTATCTAAGTATTGTTCATTTACGCAAATCACGATTGTCTTTAATCCACTGTCTATCATTTCGTATACTAATTCTGTAGTATCTCTATTCCACAGTGGAAATACACCTGTGATATTTAATCTATTTAATTGAGCTTCTCTAAATACCTTTAAATCTTCTAAGAGTATATCTCCATAGATGCTATCCACTATTCCTTTATTAGCATACTCATTTAGTTTACTTATGATTATACTTTCGTATTCCTCTAGTGTTAGCTTCTCTGTTAGATATACAATATCTAAAGGTAACCCTATACACTCTGCTTGTCGTTTTAATACTTCTTCTCTTATTCCGTGCATAGATACACGTCCGAAATGCTCATTGACAGTCGTCATTAGACGTACTACTTCTAATTCATCTCCTTGTTGTATCTGATACAATGAATAAGCGGCATCCTTACCACTACTCCAATTTAAGAAAGCTTTTCTCATTCTATTTTAGTTTATAAACAAGATATAAAAAAAACGGTCTCACTAAAGTGAAACCGTTTAATTAATTTATGATGATAAAGAATTATACTTCTCTATTTGGATCGAATGCTTCTAGTATTTGAGCTACTCTCTGAACGAACTGTCCTCCTAATGCACCATCTACTACTCTGTGGTCGTAGCTATGAGACAAGAACATCTTCTGACGGATACCGATGAAGTCTCCTTCTGGAGTTTCGATAACTGCTGGTACTTTACGAATAGCACCTAAAGCAAGGATACCTACTTCTGGTTGGTTGATAATCGGCGTACCGAATACACTTCCAAATGTTCCTACGTTAGTTACTGTATATGTACTACCTTGTGTATCGTCTGGTTTTAACTTACCAGCTTTAGCACGGTTACCTAAGTCGTTTACAGCTTTAGCCATACCAACTAAGTTTAATTGATCAGCATTTTTAATAACTGGTACAATTAAGTTTCCGTTTGGTAATGCAGCAGCCATACCTAAGTTAATATTCTTTTTCTTAATGATATAATCACCCTCAACAGAAATATTCATTCCAGGGAAGTCTTTTAATGCTTTCGCAACAGCTTCCATAAAGATAGGTGTGAATGTTAATTTCTCTCCTTCTCTCTTCTCGAATGAGTTTTTCACTTTATTTCTCCAGTTAACGATATTCGTCACATCTACTTCGATGAATGACTGTACGTGAGCAGAAGTCTGAACAGACTTAACCATATATCCAGCGATAAGCTTACGCATACGATCCATCTCTACGATTTCGTCAGCACCGTTTACAGATACTGGAGCTGCTTTAGTAGCAGTCTGTGCAGCAGCTTTAGGAGCTTCTACTTTTGCAGCAACTGCTTGAGGTTGATTACCTCTATTTTTTACGTACTCTAAAATATCATTTTTAGTAACTCTTGCATCTTTTCCAGTTCCAACGATAGCTTCTAATTCTGCTAACAAGACACCTTCTTCTTTTGCGATATTCCTCACTAAAGGTGAAAAGAATTTCTCAGAGTCAGAGAAATCTACTGGAGTTGATACTGTATCTTGCGCTGCTGTTACTGTTTCCGCTATAACTTTAGCTTCCGCAGGAGCACTAGCCTTTACTGGAGCTGGAGCAGCTGCACCACCTTCTGTTTCTATAATAGCGATAGTTTGTCCTACTTGAACAACATCATCTACTTGGAATAATATTTCTACCAAAGTTCCTTCAACTTCTGACGGTACTTCACTATCCACTTTATCAGTAGCGATTTCTAATACTGTCTCATCAGCGTCAATATGATCCCCTACATTCTTCAACCAGTTTGTAATTGTTGCCTCTGCAACACTCTCTCCCATTTTGGGTAATTTCAATTCGAACTTTGCCATATTTATAACCTAAGGTTGTGTTTTCTAATACAAATTACAAATTTAATAATATTTCAGACTTTTAATAGACAAAAATAAAATTATCATTCTCTCAAAAACTATACTTCTATTGCCTAATTACTCTCATCACATCTATTTAAATTCTGTTTTTTTACCTATTTTCTTTTGAATTTTATTCCAAAGTATACAATTCTACTACCTATAGAGATTTGCCTATTTAAGTCAAAAAAAGACTTCTACATGTGATAATTGCTTGAAATATACAAAAAGATAGCATCTAAACCTACAAACTTATAAGACCTTATACAAACAAAAAAGCCGACCAGGAATGGTCGGCTTACTTTCATATATAAAATAATACATTTATTATTTGATAACATTACGTTTACGATCTGTCTCTTTTAAGTAGATTTTTCTTAAACGTAAAGATTTTGGAGTTACCTCAACGTACTCATCTTTTTGGATGTACTCTAAAGCTTCCTCTAATGAGAAAATGATTGGAGGGATAATTCTCGCTTTTTCATCATTTCCTGAAGAACGAACGTTAGACTGTTTTTTAGCCTTAGTTACGTTAATACACATATCATCACTACGAGAGTTCTCACCGATAACTTGACCTTCGTAAATCTCATCATTAGCACTAACGAAGAATTTACCACGATCTTGTAATTTATCAATAGAGTAAGGAATAGCTTTACCATTCTCCATAGAGATTAATGAACCATTGTTACGTCCAGCGATTTCACCTTTGTATGGTTGATACTCTAAGAAACGGTGTGACATAATAGCCTCACCAGCAGTCGCTGTTAATAGTTGATTTCTTAAACCAATAATACCTCTAGAAGGAATTAAGAATTTAATGATCATACGCTCTCCTTTAGGTTCCATACTTAGCATTTCACCTTTTCTTAAGGAAACATACTCTACAGCACGTCCTGATAAGTTCTCTGGGATATCAATAGTCAACTCCTCTACAGGCTCACATTTAGCACCATCTATTTCTTTGATGATTACCTGTGGCTGCCCAATTTGTAATTCATATCCTTCACGACGCATTGTCTCGATCAATACAGATAAGTGCAATACACCACGTCCGAATACCATAAATTTATCAGCACTATCAGTATCATGTACACGTAAAGCCAAGTTTTTCTCTAATTCTTTTGCTAAACGATCTTTAATGTGTCTAGAGGTAACATATTTACCTTCTTTACCGAAGAATGGAGAGTCATTAATAGTAAATAACATACTCATTGTAGGCTCATCGATAGTGATAGTTGGCAATGCTTCTGGGTTTTCAAAATCAGCAATAACATCACCAATCTCAAATCCTTCAATACCTACTACAGCACAGATATCACCTGCACGTACTTCACTAACTTTCATACGTCCTAAACCTTCGAAAGTTTGTAGTTCTTTAATTTTAGATTTAACGATTTTCCCGTCTCTCTTAACTAAAGAAATATTCATTCCCTCTTTTAAAACACCTCTATGTAAACGACCAATAGCAATACGTCCTGTGAATGTAGAGAAATCTAACGATGTAATCAACATTTGAGGAGTTCCTTCTTTCATTTCAGCAGCTGGAATGTGCTCTAAAACCATATCTAATAATGGTTCAAAAGAGTCTGTTGGTTGTTTCCAATCATTAGACATCCAGTTGTTCTTAGCAGATCCGTATACAGCTGGGAAATCCATCTGCCACTCTTCTGCTCCAAGTTCAAACATTAAGTCAAACACTTTCTCGTGTACTTCTTCTGGAGTACAGTTTTCTTTGTCAACTTTGTTTACTACTACACAAGGTTTTAAACCTAAACTAATCGCTTTTTGAAGTACGAAACGAGTTTGAGGCATAGGTCCTTCGAAAGCATCTACAATCAAAAGAACACCATCAGCCATGTTCAATACACGTTCTACTTCACCACCAAAATCCGCGTGACCTGGAGTATCGATAATATTAATTTTTGTTCCTTTATAGCTTACCGAAACGTTCTTAGAAACAATAGTAATTCCTCTTTCTCTTTCGATATCTTCGTTGTCTAAAATCAATTCTCCTGTGCTTTCATTCTCACGAAATAATTGACAGTGGTGTAAAATTTTATCAACCATAGTAGTTTTACCGTGGTCAACGTGTGCTATAATAGCAATATTCCTAATTGGTGTCATATAGGGATTTTAAAAATTAATTCTCTTTTCGCGTTGCAAATATATTCATTTTAAAACAAATAGTATCAACAAAAAAAGCTCTCAGATATTGAGAGCTTGATATTTTTTTACTTACAAACCAAATCGTTGTCTCTATACAATTATAAAGCAGCAACGTGTTTTGTTAATTTTGATTTCAAGTTAGAAGCTTTGTTGTCATGAATGATATTTTTCTTAGCTAATTTATCAATCATTGAAACTACTAATGGTAATTTAACAGCAGCATCTTTTTGATCTTCGATCAAACGTAAAGCTTTGATAGCATTACGAGTTGTTTTATGCTGATATCTGTTTAACACTCTTTTCTTTTCGTTACTTCTAATTCTTTTTAAAGCTGACTTATGATTTGCCATTTCTTAAATATTTTATTAAGTCTATACTATTTTTCTCTTGTAGTCCGTAGGGGAATCGAACCCCTGTTACCAGGATGAAAACCTGGCGTCCTAACCCCTAGACGAACGGACCGTAAATATAATCATTTTTTCTCTAATAAAAAGAGATTTGTAGTCCGTAGGGGAATCGAACCCCTGTTACCAGGATGAAAACCTGGCGTCCTAACCCCTAGACGAACGGACCATTGTTTTAAAATATATAAACTCCCATAAAGAGAATCTGTAGTCCGTAGGGGAATCGAACCCCTGTTACCAGGATGAAAACCTGGCGTCCTAACCCCTAGACGAACGGACCAATAATATAATGTATAAACTCTTATAAAAGAATCTGTAGTCCGTAGGGGAATCGAACCCCTGTTACCAGGATGAAAACCTGGCGTCCTAACCCCTAGACGAACGGACCATTAAATTATCTATATATTTTATTCAAAGAACTGTAGTCCGTAGGGGAATCGAACCCCTGTTACCAGGATGAAAACCTGGCGTCCTAACCCCTAGACGAACGGACCAACTTGCATTAGAAATCCCATTAAAAAGGAACCTTGTAGTCCGTAGGGGAATCGAACCCCTGTTACCAGGATGAAAACCTGGCGTCCTAACCCCTAGACGAACGGACCATTTGTTTCTCTAATGCGGATGCAAAACTACAATAAATTTTTTATCCCGCAAGAGAAAAACAAAAAAAATCGAAATTAATATGCTTTAGCAAATAATACTCTTCCCTTTGATGGCTTACCTGTAAACACACATACTCCCTCTTCTTCTTTTCTATCAATTGGAATACAGCGAATTGTAGCTTTAGTAAGCTCTTTAATCTTTTCTTCTGTCTCAACAGTACCATCCCAATGCGCTGAAACAAATCCTCCTTTACCATCTAACACTTCTTTAAATTCTTCAAAAGAATTTACTTCTGTCATATGATCAGCTCTATATTGATATGCTCTGTCAAAAAGATCTTTTTGAATAGTTTCTAATAAATCTTGGACATATTCCACGATTCCGTCTTTAGCAACTACTTCTTTTGTAAATGTATCACGACGTGCTACCTCAAATGTACCATTCTCTAAATCTTTAGGTCCCACAGCTATACGCACAGGTACTCCTTTCAATTCATATTCATTGAACTTCCAACCTGGTTTAAAAGTTGTACGGTCATCAAATTTGAACGATATATTTAACTTCTTAAATCTATCTGTAATCTTTTTCACCTCTTCGCGAATAGCTTCTAACTGTTCATCAGTTTTATGAATAGGTACGATTACAACTTGTATAGGTGCTAAGTTCGGTGGTAATACCAATCCATTATCATCAGAGTGTGTCATAACTAATGCTCCCATTAATCGTGTACTAACTCCCCATGAAGTAGCCCATACATGCTCTTGTTTACCTTCTTGAGATGTAAACTTAACGTCAAATGCCTTAGCAAAGTTCTGTCCTAAAAAATGTGATGTACCTGCTTGTAACGCTTTACCATCCTGCATTAATGCTTCAATACAGTATGTCTCTATCGCTCCTGCGAAACGCTCATTCTCTGTTTTGAATCCTTTAACTACTGGAATAGCCATAAAGTTCTCCGCGAAATCTGCATATACATCTAACATTTGTTCTGCCTCAGCTACAGCTTCTTTTTCAGTAGCATGCGCTGTATGTCCTTCTTGCCATAAAAACTCAGCTGTTCTTAAGAACAAACGAGTTCTCATCTCCCAACGAACTACGTTCGCCCATTGATTCACTAAGATAGGTAAGTCACGGTATGACTCAATCCATTTTCTATATGTATCCCAAATAATTGTTTCTGATGTAGGACGTACGATTAACTCCTCCTCTAACCTTGCATCAGGATCTACTTCGATAGTCTTTCCGTCCTCTGCTGTTCTTAATCGGTAATGAGTCACTACTGCACACTCCTTAGCAAATCCATCTACGTGACTTGCCTCCTTACTAAAATAAGACTTGGGGATAAACAAGGGGAAATAAGCATTTTGGTGACCAGTTTCTTTAAATTTCTTGTCTAACTCTGCTTGCATCTTCTCCCAGATAGCATATCCGTAAGGTTTGATAACCATACATCCACGTACACCTGAATTCTCTGCCAAATCTGCTTTGACAACTAATTCATTGTACCATTTAGAGTAATCCTCACTTCTTTTAGTAATATTCTTGCTCATTTTTAATACATTAGCAGTTAAAATTGTTTAACTCTTAATTAACTATAATAATTCCACAAAACTAACTAAATTTGTTTTGACCGACAATTAAAAAAACAACGAAATGAAAACAATTATCCAAACTTCAAAAATACTAAGTAAAATCGGAATGTTTTTACTTATAGGAGGACTAACTGTTTCTTGTGGTTCGTATTATAACACCTCTTATAATGATGGTGTATATAGTCAAAGTGGAAACACTCAACAATATCGCAATAATCAAAATCCTGACGGCAAATACTATGAGGAATACTTTAAGTCTAAAAGTGATGACTTAGAATACTTCACAGATGTAAACCAATATACTTCGTCCGTAAATGACAGTGTGATCAAACACAAACCAAAACAAGCCGTATCATATGGCTCTTGGGGTACTGAACCAAGTAGTATTAGTATCAATTACTACAATAATGGATACTATGGCTCTCCTTATTATGGATACGGATATGGTTCTCCTTATTACGGAGGATATTATGGCTCATATTGGGGCGGTGGTTTTGGATTTGGCTTCGGTTGGGGCTGGGGTGGTGGATACTATGGAAGTCCATGGGGCGGATACTACGGTCATCCTTACTACGGAGGTTACTATCCTTACCGCAACAGTTACTACTCTACTGTAACTTATCCTAATAGTGGTAGATCTAGTTACTCTAGATCTTCTTATAACAATAGTGGTTATCAAGGTAATTCTTCATATTCACGTAGTAGCTATTCTGGTAGAGGTAATACTAATTACTCTAACTCTGGTCGATCTTCTTATTCGAGATCTTCATATCAAAACTATGATAGAGGAAACAGCTCTAATTCTAGTTATAACAATAGCTCTAGAAGCTCATATTCGAGATCTTCTTATGGGACTAATTCAAATAACCCTCGTTATAATAACTCTTCTAATAACAGTAATTCTAATAATTCTAGAAGCTCTTATTCAAGAAGTTCATACTCTACGCCTTCTTCTTCATCTTCATACTCTCGTGGTGGTGGAAGTAGCTATAGTGGAGGTTCTAGAAGTTCCTCAGGTGGAGGTGGCTCACGTAGCAGTTACAGTAGATAATATATAAGTAAAACATGACAATCAAAATGAACAAACATTTCTATACATTAGTAAGCTCTATTCTACTTACAGCTGCATCTACATATGCACAAGAGCCTACACCAACTGATATAATGAGATATAATCAGTCAGACCTAAATGGTACAGCTCGTTTTAGAGGAATGAGTGGAGCCTTTGGAGCTGTAGGAGGAGACTTATCAGCTATTAGTATTAACCCTGCTGGTGGTGCTATTTTTAACTATAATAGTGCAGCATTTAGCTTATCTTATCTAGGTAAATCTAATAAGTCAAACTATTATAATAATACTGAGAAAGAATCTTATGATGGATTAGATTTAGGTCAAATGGGTGCCGTTTTCGTTTTTAACAACTATAATGAAAATGCTACTATGAAGAAGTTCACTATTGGATTAAATTATGATAACACTAAAAATTTAAGAAATAACATGTTCTTCAGAGGAACTAACCCTAATAACAGCATAGGAGATTACTTCTTAGATATGGCTAATAATGCTAGAGTCCCTCATAACATTGCGAATCCAGGAGGAATAAATGATTACGATCAAACTTATAGTGATGCTGGTTATTATGGAGGATATGTTGGCCAACAAGCTTTTTTTGCTCATCAAACTGATATTATTAAAGCAGGGCAACAAGACGGTACCTATGTAGCTAACTATAACCAGAACAGTAAATATGATCAGTCAAGACATGTAAGTTCTAGAGGTTTTACCAGCAAATTCTCAGGTAACTTCGCTGCACAGATAGGAGACAGATTTTATGTAGGAGCAAACGCTAATATACATGTAGTAGACCACACAGTAGATAGCCATGCACGCGAAAACATTGAAAACCCAGGCGGTAAAGGAGCTATCTCTCAGATTAATTACTTTAATAGTACATATACTTATGGTACTGGTTTCTCATTTAATCTAGGAGTTATTGGTAAAATTACAGAAGAGTTAAGAGCTGGGGTATCATACCAATCACCTACTTGGTATTCACTAAAAGACGAATTAACTCAAGGTATGCGCAATAATTTACAAGATGATGGTACAGTTACATTCTTTCCTAGAGTTGTTAACTTATCAAATAGCTACCGCATACAAACTCCGTCTCATTTTACAGGAAGTTTAGCCTACATATTTAAAGATAAAGGATTGATTAGTGTTGACTATACTTATAAAGATTATAGCGACAATAAATTTAAACCTACAAGTGATGACACGTATTATGGTTTAAATGAAGGAATCACTACGATGATGAAGGGAACTAGTGAAATTCGTATTGGAGGAGAATACTTAATTAAACAAGTTAGTTTAAGAGCTGGATATCGCTTTGAACAAAGTCCATATAAAGATGACTTTAAAATGTATGGTGACTTAAACAGTGCCTCTGCTGGTATAGGATACACTTTTGGAAGCTCTAGATTAGATTTATCTTATTCAAGAAATACCCAGTCTTACAAAACGTACCTAGTAGATACTACAGGCCTTAGTAACCATACTGCTGCAAATATTAAAACGACAAACAACTTTGTTAGTTTAACTTATAATATTAACTTCTAAGATAATTTAGAAGATAGAGTACTTAATCTCTTTATTGGATAAACCAGTAAAGAGATTTTTTTATTATACATTTGCAGTTCGATTTTATAAAATATAATAAAAAGCAAATAATGAAGTGTATTTTTAAACTTTTCACAGCAATATGCTTGCTTGCTACCGCTACAAGTTTTGCTCAAGAAGCCGTAACTACGCCATTGCGTTATACAGATTCTAACAAAGGTAAATTCTATATTTACTGGGGTGGTAACCGTGGTTACTTTACTAATTCTGATATCAGATTCAGAGGTGACGATTATGACTTTACATTAGAGAATGTACAAGCATCTGACAGACCTAAAGGATGGCACATAGACTACATTAACCCTACTCGTATGACAATTCCACAGACTAACTTAAGGGTAGGTTATTTTATCAGTGATAAATACAACATCTCTTTTGGAGTAGATCACATGAAGTATGTAATGGATCAAGACAAAATAGTCAACTATACAGGACACTATCCAGGATCTAATGATACAGGTGAAAATGGAAATGGAATATATGGAGAGAGAGTACCTGGAGAACCAGGAAAGGTACTATTGACAGAAGAATTCCTTACATTCGAACACACTGATGGATTAAACTACATCAATGCTGAAATAAACCGTGTAGATGATATATCTAAATTATTCGGTATTTGGAATACAGATAAAGTACAAATCAACCTTACTGAAGGTGTAGGTTTTGGTTTAGTATTCCCAAAAACGAATACAAAATTATTAGGAAAAGAAAGATACGATGAGTTCCACGTAGCTGGATTAGGTTTCTCTGCTAAAGCTGGTCTTAACATTACATTCTTTAAGCACTTCTTCGTTCAAGCAGAACTTAAAGGTGGATACATCGATATGTATGATGTACGTACTACTTCTGATAAAGCGGATAAAGCGATGCACAACTTCTGGTTCGGTCAGACAGTTATCGCATTCGGAGGTATCTTTAGATTATAATAAGAGCAATTGTTCTAAGAACAATATACTTAACCATATCAAGAGGTTGTCATTTATTTGGCAACCTTTTTTTGTTTTATTACTGTAGTATTAAGTATAAAAGCCACTTACCCCTTAGTCCCCTATAGTCATTATTCAACCATCTCCTACCTCCATAACACCACCTCTTTAATATATACAAATAAATATACCACATTTCACACGATCATAATCATAACACATAACTAATAGTTCATCTCTCTTCTTCTAACTAAAACTCATCTCCTATTTAATCATGATCCTCACCTATTCGAGAGTCCCCTATCAATACAAGAACCTTTTCTCGTATAATCTTTCTCAAACCGACTATTTACGGCTAATACTCGAGTAATCCTCGAGCAACTTAGCATGCATACTGATTCTTACTGGGATTGAGAGAGGTTGTAGAAATAGTGACAACATAACAAAAAACACCTAACACACTAAAAACAAACATATTAACAATTACTCATGTCAAAAAAATGTATTCACTTTTTCAAATATTTCTCTATATACACCTTAAAAGGAGGTGTTTTGAAAAAAAACACTGTTTTAAATACTTATTTTGAACTCATATAAGCTCCTTTATATCCCTAAAATGAAAAAGAAGTCTTCTTTTTTATTTGCAGGTGATTCTTTTAGGCATTCGTCAAAACAGAATGTTTATAATTAAATGCTGTGATTCATATAATTATACTAAAGCATATGCTTTCTAGCTAAAAAAGATGTAATTTTGCAGTCCAATTTTTTTAAATCAATGAGAACCAAAACTTTAAAAAAGAATAAAATCAACGTAATTACTTTAGGTTGTTCTAAGAACGTTTACGATAGTGAAGTGTTAATGGGACAATTAAAAGCGAGCGGAAAAGATGTAACACACGAAGCGGCTACTGATGAAGCGAATATTGTAGTTATCAATACTTGTGGTTTTATCAATAATGCAAAAGCAGAGTCTGTAAACACGATCCTTGAGTACGTAGAGAAAAAAGAGGAAGGTATTGTTGACAAAGTCTTCGTTACTGGATGTTTATCTGAGCGATATAGACCTGATTTAGAAGCTGAAATACCTAATGTAGACCAATATTTCGGTACTACTGATTTGCCTTTATTATTAAAAGCATTAGGTGCTGACTATAAACACGAATTATTAGGAGAGCGTCTGACGACTACTCCTAAGAACTACGCTTACCTTAAGATCGCTGAAGGATGTGACCGTCCTTGTAGTTTCTGTGCTATTCCTTTAATGAGAGGTGCTCACGTATCTCAACCTATTGAGAAGTTAGTAAAAGAAGCAGAAGGATTAGCTAAAAACGGAGTGAAAGAACTAATCTTGATTGCTCAAGATTTGACTTACTACGGATTAGATTTATACAAAAAGAGAAACTTAGCAGAGTTACTAGAGAACCTTGCTAAAGTAGAAGGTATCGAATGGATCCGTCTTCACTATGCATTCCCTACAGGATTCCCTATGGATGTATTAGAGTTAATGAAGAAAGAACCTAAGATCTGTAATTACTTAGATATTCCATTACAACATATCTCGGATAATATCTTAAAGTCTATGCGCCGTGGTACTACACAAGCGAAGACTACTAAGTTATTAAAAGAATTTAGAGAAGCT
Source organism: Myroides oncorhynchi (assembly GCF_020905415.1). Classification (NCBI taxonomy): domain Bacteria; kingdom Pseudomonadati; phylum Bacteroidota; class Flavobacteriia; order Flavobacteriales; family Flavobacteriaceae; genus Myroides; species Myroides oncorhynchi. Next base: position 562,428 of record NZ_JAJJMP010000001.1, read on the forward strand.
GTACCCGAAATGGCTATCCGTACTACGTTAATCGTAGGTTACCCAGGAGAGACTGAAGAGGATTTCCAAATCATGAAAGATTGGGTACAAGAGATGAAATTCGAACGCCTAGGATGTTTTGCTTACTCTCACGAAGAGAACACACATGCTTATTCTTTAGAAGACAATGTTCCTGAAGAAGTAAAACAACAACGTGCTAACGAAATCATGGAGATCCAAGCGCAAATATCTTTTGACTTAAACCAAGAGAAAGTTGGACAAACATTGCGTTGTGTGATTGATAGAAAAGAAGGAACTGAGTTTATCGGACGTACAGAGTTTGATAGTCCAGATGTAGATAACGAAGTGAGAATAGACGCTACGCAACACTATCTTAAGATAGGTGAGTTTGCAGATATTCACATTGATAGTGCTTATGAGTTTGACTTATTCGGTACACCAGTAAAATAACATACTAAAGCTGTTCAAAAATGAGCAGCTTTTTTTATATCTTTATTTTTATAAGTAACCACGTAGCCTTTAGAGATTTTACCTTTATAATAAAGCATCTGATCCTGTTGATTAACTAATCTTTACATTACAATAATCTTTAGATAAAGTTAGAATAATATAGAACACGCATATTTGTTTCAATATTAAAACACAAGATTATGAAATTTCAAAAAAGGCTCTTAATACTATGTTTAGCGATGAGCTCAATAACATTTGCACAAGATAATAACGTACTACGCATAGGACACAGAGGTGCTATGGGACATATAACAGAGAATACAGTAGAATCAATCAAGAAAGCTGTAGAGATGAAATGTGATGTAATCGAGATAGATGTATTCACAGTGAAAGATGGTGCGCTTATGGTATTCCACGATGATAACCTAGAACGCAAAACGAATGGTAAAGGAAAAATAGAAGACTATACTAAGGCTGAATTAAAGAAGCTACTAGTAGATGAAAAATACCTTATACCTACATTAGAAGAAATCATCGAAGCAATCGATAAAAAGGCTGTACTAAATATAGAGCTAAAAGGTGCTAAGACAGCAGAACCTACAGCTAAAGTAATAGAAGCATTTAAGCAAAAAGGATGGACAGATGCTAACTTCATTATCTCTAGTTTTAAATGGGATGAGTTAGAATTAATGCGCAAAGCAAATAAGGCTATAGACATCGCTGTATTAACAGAGAAAGAACCTGCTGATGCTATTGAGTTCGCACATAAAGTAAAAGCTGTAGCTATCAACCCTTATTTCAAAAAACTCAATGCAGAGAACGTTAGCAAAATCAAACAAGCTAACTTAAAGATTTATCCTTGGACTGTAAATGAGCCTAGTGATATCAAAGTACTAAAAGAATTAAAAGTAGATGGTATCATTACCAACTTCCCAGAGAGGATCTAATTTCATACAAATAGATTATTTTAAGCAAAAAGGCGTGTTCTGATTGAACACGCCTTTTATTATTTATCAATGTTTATATACTTTCGAAGAATCCTGTGAAGTATTGTAAGAACAGTACCCATAAGATAATAATTGTTGTTCCTAAAACAGCACCAAACATTCCTCCGAGGGCAAAGTCTTTCTGCTTCAACATTCCTGTACCAAATACAATGGCGTTAGGTGGTGTAGAAACTGGTAAGAATAATCCACAAGAAGAACATAAACCTACTACTAAACCAACAGGTAATAACTGCTCAGCAGGTAAAACGATAGCTGCTATATTAATCACAATAGTAGCAGTAGCAGTACTACTCATAATGTTAGAGAATAAGACTGTAACTACAGCAAATATGATCATCATCACAATCATATTAAACTCCATACCTGCTAAAAACTGTGAGTAATACGGTGCTAATAGTTCTTTAATAGCCATCCCTAGAGATAGTCCTCCTGCTACTAGCATCAGCGTATCCCAAGGCAATCTACGCACATCTTCTGCTGTAATAATACCAAGCATAGGCAAGAATACTATCGGTACCATAGCCGCCCCAGCTGTAGGTATATGCAATTTACTTCCTAACATCCACATTAATACAGTAATTATTAAAATCACAATAACAGCTAGACGTTGTAATCGCATATTATTAGTCATATCTAATGCTTTATTAGCAAATGATACATCTAATCCCTTAACTTTAGAAGTATACTTGCGTACTACTGCATACCAAAAGGCCGCAAGTAATACTACTGCAGGTACAAAACCTAATAGTAACCACTGTGAGAATGTTACGTCAAATCCCTTTGACTTTAACACGTTTACCACAATCAAGTTAGGTGGACTTGACACCATACTCATCATACCCGCAAAGGTAGCTGCTGCAGGAATACTTATAAGTATAGCTTTTGACATCAATGAGTCTTTACCTTCTCTATCTATCAATGGCATCACAGAAGCTAATACCATCGCTGCTGTAGCTGTATTAGAGATAATCAAAGATAGTATAGAGGTAACAATAATAATTCCCAATACTAATGTATTCGGATTAGAACCAAAAATAGAGATTGTCTTCTTAAACAACGACAAGTCGAGATTGGTCTTTCGCATTCCCTCACTTAAAAAGAACCCTCCTAAAAATATCCAAATAACACTGTCAGACCAAGTGGCGGATATCTCCTGTGGAGAAATAGTTGCCCCTTGCATATTCCCCATCGTATAGACTAGAAAACCTATAATCATAATCCCAACTGCAAAGGGAGGAATAGCTTCTGTCGCCCACAGCAATATAGAGAATATCAAAATAAACATCGTATAACGTTGTGCCTCTGTAAAAACATCAGGTGACAAAAAATAAGTCCCTGCTAAAGCTGCAAGCAATGAAAAGAAAAAGATACCAACCCTAGTCTTGATATTCCACATATTCCATGAAGCCTCTATTAATAGCTCACTGTAAAAACGAATACCAGTTCTAATCTTCCTAATCTTGTCAAAGTAATCAAATTCCATATTCAAACATTTAACTGTTAAAATTACAACATTTAAGCGCATTATGCCACTTTTACAGTGGGTATAAAATAAAAGAGATAGCTATCTCAAGCTATCTCTTTTGAATTATCTAATTAAACTAATATAATATACTATCTATAAGCAAGTTAATTAAAACTATACTTTAATCCTACTTGTATTTGATAAGGAGTTCCTCTCTTTACAGGAGTTCCTTTTGTATTTACTCTATAGTTAAACTCTTGTTTATCTTTATCAAAACCAGGTAATGCTGCAACATCACCTTTCTTAGGTGCTCCTAATGCATATAACGATTGACTTCTCATAGACTTATTCACTCCCCAATCTTTATTTAACAAGTTTGCTACATTAAAAATGTCTGCAGATAATTCAAACCTATGCTTACCTTTTACAGTAAATGTTTTTGCTATACGTAAATCAAAAACTCCAAAGAAGCTATTCTTACCGCCATTGCGTTCTGCTACACTGCCATAACTTTTTTGTATATAATCTTTAAGACTACTACTTACTTCTGGATTATCTATGATTGCCTGTAATCCATCTTTAATATGTTGTGGAGTCTTAGGATCATTGATATCAAATACATACGCTAAATCATTACTACCACTGACAAAGTCTCCATTCGTATTTCCTCCAGATAACAAGCTATATCTAGTCCCTCCAATTCCTGAGAAACGAACACCAACATTCACCCCATAAAAACTAGGTGCATTACCATAAATAACCAACTTATGTCTAAAATGATTATCTGAATAACTCATTTTACTTAAATCCCTTGGATCACTCGCTACTGGTAATCCTAATGTAGCAGAGTTAGCAACGTTACCATTAAAAGAAGTAAATGTATCTCCGTTTAACGACATAATGCTATATTTGTAGTCTAAAACATAAGAAAGTCATGCTAAACCTTTTTACCTTTTCGGCTGAATTTACAAGTGAAGAAGCTTGCCGTTTACATTTTAAAGAGCAACGTGATAAGTTAGGAGTTACTTGTCAAAGATGTGGTCATGATGCCCACTATTGGATTCAAAGTAGATGGAGTTATGAATGTAAAAAATGTCGTTCTCGTATGACTTTAAAAAGTGGTACAATTATGGAGCATTCAAAACTATCTTTTTTGATATGGTATAAGACAATGTTCTTAATGACAGCGACTAAAAAAGGCTTTTCAACTTTAGAAATTCAAAAGCAATTAGGACTAAAAAGATATGAGCCAGTATGGGCAATGGTACATAAGCTTCGCAAGGCAATGGGTAATAGAGATAGCAAGTATACTTTAGAGGGAATGTTAGAGATGGATGAGGGATATTTTAAAGTAGAAACATCTGAAATAGAGAAATCTAAAACTAAAAGTGGTCGAGGATCTACAGGTGTTCAAAATGTTGCTATTATGGCTGAAAGTACAGTTTTAGAGAACATAGAAACAGGTGAAAAACAAAATCATGTACGCTTTTTTAAAGCTGTTGTTTTAGAAGATCATAAAGCTGAAAGTGTTAATGAAATGATCAGGAAAAATATTGAAGAAAGTAGCATTGTCTTAACTGATAAGAGTACTTCTTATGTAGATATTTCAGATTTTGTTCAGATACATATTACTGAAAAATCATCAGAACAAACAACAAAAGAGACTCTAAAATGGGTACATATAGCTATCAGTAATGCTAAAAGAAATCTACTGGGAAATTACCATAAAATTAAACGAAAATACCTTCAAGCTTACTTAGATGAATTCGTTTATAAACTTAATAGAAGATACTTTGGTGAAAAGCTCTTTGATAGGCTTATTATTGCCAATATTACAGCTTATGACAAATAACGGACATACATAAAGAAGTATTATCCTTCGTAGAGTTCCATGTATAACTTACTGCAATTTGCCCATCTTTATAATAATTATAATTCGTATCAAATACTAAAGCATAATTATTGACTTTACCTTCACTCACTAATTCTAAAACACGTCCTAACTTATCTGTTTTTCTACCTTGCTTCCAGTCAGATGCGCCATTAGCTAATATTGTCTCAGCTGGGACATATACACCTCTCCCTCCTTCATTATTTAAAGTAAAGAATGGATTATCTACCATATTTCTATCTTTATAGAAATAGTTATTACGAGCTAAGTTCATATACCCTGTCACACTTACTTTAAACCTACTATTAAAAAAATGAGTATAAGATAAGTTTGCTTTATAAACCATCGGTACCTTCGCATCTTTACCTGTAAAGTTGATTGTACTTAGCTGATGCTGCTTTAATGAAGGTATTAAGTTTTTATCTTCTCTATAGCCATAGAAATCAGGTGTGGGTACATCTGCTCCCATGACGTCAACAGTTGCCAACTTACTACCATCAAAAGTCAAGTTATTAATCATTGCATAATTATTGATATCAGAACCAAAAATACCACCTCCTAAACGTACAAAGTCTGTGTTATTCTCGTTGATATTCCAGTCAAATTGAATACGAGGTTGTACAATTAATGATTTTAATTTATTATCTGTTCTTAACCCTAATTCGTCATATACTAACTGGTTATACTTTGCTGTAGGATACTTAGCGTAATCTAACCTAAGACCTAATGTCATATCTAATCCTGGATATAGCGCTGTTTTCATTTGTCCATATAGACCAGCATTAAGTATATTACCATCTACTGTAAGGTCATCTACTAATGGTACCTCCCTGTAATATCTATATGGTCTCAGTTTTTCAAAACTATCCATAGAAGAATATCCTAAAGTAGGATCTGTATTAAAGTGGAAACGACCATTCACTTCACTTCCATAGATTGACTTTGAATTCGTTTGCATTACATCTATTCCAAAAGTGTAATTCACTTTATCTGTAGTATAATAAAGGTTATTTACGATTTGGAAAACATTATTTGTAAACTTCTCTTGTGCAAAACGATGTCCTCCAAACTGAAGATTAGCAGATCTCACTCCTCCCCCAATATTAGATGTTACATTCTCCACTATAGCACGAGGTATATACCATCCTGGCAATTGTGCATTTTGATAGCTATCTTGAGAAGTATATAAATACTGAACTTTTAACTCATTCGTAAGTTTAGGACTAATATTAGTTCTCAATGTCGCTAATAGACTATTATCGACACTCTTATCTGTACCATAAGATTCGTATAAGTTGATCTGAGTATTATCTCCTAATCCTAATGGATTATAATCATACGTTAAGTTATTGCGTACAGTCAACAAGTTGTTCTCATTAATCTGCCAATCTAAACGCAAGAAAGCAGCATCAGAATTTCTTCTTTTGTCGAATGTTCCATACTGTGGATTATCAGATACACCGTATTTATCGCGAGCAATACCTACAAATTTGTCTAAAGTCTGGTTGGTAATACCATAACGATCTTCATCCTGAGGTCCTTTAATATCCGCAATTATTAGAGAACGTGTATCTAACTGATGATCCCAGGCTACGAAGTAATGTAGTTTATCCTTTATAATAGGCCCTCCTAACGATACCCCGTACTGATACGTAGAGTAATCCGTCTTTCCTTTTTTATTTCCATTGATGTCATACGGACTAGATAACCAGTCTGCACGCATATAAGAGAACATCGATCCAGAGAACTCATTAGTACCTGCTTTAGTCACAGCACTTACAGTACCTCCACCACTACGACCTAATGTCACATCATATTGATTCGTCACAACCTGAAACTCACGTACAGCCACCATTGATACAGAATATGGAGCACCACTTCTACTCGTAGTCGCTCCTCCTGAAGTAGGATTCTTAGCTGTAGTACCATCTATTGTAAAGTTAATAGACGAACCTAACTGTCCACCTATAGAACCACCATTAGACAAGGGTGACAAATCTGTAAGATTAGAGAAGTTACGCCCGTTAATCGGTAAGTTTTTTATCGTACTTGCTGTGAATGTAGTCGCTGCACCTAAAGATTCTCTTTGGTTTTTTAAGCTCTTCCCATCAATCACTATCTCCTCTAAGTGCTGATCTTCTACCCCTATCACAAGGTCAACAAATACATTATCACCTTGGTTAACATAGTATCCCGTCTTTTTAAACTCGGCACCTGTTTCATCCTGTGTGATAACAATATATGGTCCACCTAATGGTATCTCCTTAAATACAAACTCCCCATTAGCATTTGTTTTCGTACGAGTAGTAAACCCTGTAGATGTGTTCTTGATTAAGACTTCTTTACCCTGTTGGATAGCATTATCTTGTAATACTATTCCTTGAATAGAAGCTTGCGTAGTTTGAGCGAAAACTTGTGCGCTAAATAATGTAGCACATACAAGTCCTGCTAAGTGTAATTTTTTCTTCATTACGTTATTAACTAGGTTGATTGATGAAGTCAAAACTATTCCTTCATTATTACCTGTTGATTTTGAACACGTAAAGAAATTGTCATTATTAGATTTAAGAATTCAAAGGATTATTAACGAACTGTTAACAAATAGTAATCTTACACTAAAGCCTATCTTTCTCCTGCATATCTATCTCTTTAGAGCTGTACTTCACCTTTTGATTTCCTAAATTATACTTTAATGAAATAGCAAAGCCTTGTGTATCGCTATAGTCTTTAAAGTAGTTATTTTGATTCGCATAGTTTGTACTGATAATCTGTCTATCGCTACCGAATATGTTATATACATATAGGTTAGCAGATAGTTTATTCTTTAAGAACTCCCTACTCATAATAAAATCTGTACGTTGGTAACTACTTATTCTAAAGGTACCTTGTACGCTTGGCGATGAATAAGAATAAGTCATCATTACTTTCCAATTACTCTTCTTGTGTAAATCTACTGAAGCAAATAATCGGCCATATATACCCACTACATCATTCTTATATAACTTCTTATCTACACCATAATAATAGTCCTCTTGATATCCCGCTGTTAGATAACTATTTAGTAATAACCATTCTCCTACTTTATATGGTGTATTCAATACAATTCCTACTTGCTGTCTCTTATCAATATTTGTATAGTGATATACTAGTGTATTCGTAGCCTCCTCTTGATAAGATATTTCCATAGAAGGATTAATTTCTCTCTTATACATAGCTTCAATACTCCATTCTTTATAATCATATCCCAAACTAAAATTATGACTAATAGTTGGTTTTAAATCTGGATCTCCTTGAAAGTATGAAAACAGATTATAGTAACTCTTCGCAGGATTCATCCAAGAATATGAAGGTCTGTCAATACGCTTTCCATACGAAAAACTCAAGTGATGATCGTCTGTTAGATCATACTTCACATAAGCTGTAGGGAATAACTTAAAGTAAGACTGTTTATTACTCCCTACCCCACCGCTATTAGTCTGTATACCTGTGTACTCTCCTCTCAATCCTGCTTTTACTTGCCATTTATCCCACTGTTTAGTAAGTGAGGTATACCCTGCCCAATTAATCTCTTGGTACTCATAGTCATTACTCTTGTCTTTATTATATCCTTCATCTTTATTTTCAAAGAAATCTAAGGAATATAATGCTTTCACGATACTATACTTTCCTCCTAATTCCCATTTGGTTGTTTCTTTATCAATAGAATAGTCAATACCTGACACTGCTAATCGTGTACGTGATTTGTCTTTCGTTGCAAAAAAGCGTTCAGTAGGTACTTGATCTTTAAAGTTAAGCTCAGTTAGTACATCTTGGTTGTCTTTTTGATTGTCATACGTAAAGTAAGATGACCATAATAACTTCTTTTCTTTACTAAACTTCTTGTCTAACATAAAATAGCCTGTGTACGTATCCATATTAGCGCGCTTCTGATTAAAGGTTGTATAGTTAGACTCTACTACATTATCTTTAGTATAGATTAGCGTAGGAATAACATAATCTCCTTTAGTTTTGGTATTGATATATCCATTACCACCAACGGTTAAAGTCAATGTACTATCCACCTTCACGTCCATCTCTGACTGAAAGCTATGACGACCTCTCATTTTATTTTTACGAGTCATCACACTACTCCATCTATCCCCATTCTCATAGATTACATTGTCCTCATTATATCTTACTGTTTCTCCCTTACCAAAAGAATAACTCCCTGATAGGTTAATCTTCTCACCTGAATATGTATGTTGTGTACTCAGCGTATTATACGCATAGGTAGTTTGTTTAAAGCGATCTGTAATACTCCCTTTATACCCTAAGCTGACATTCTTCTTTAGTTTAATATTTAATACTGCTCCCCCCTGAGCATCATACTTCGCAGGAGGGTTCGTGATAACTTCTACAGCCTCTACCTGTGTACCATCTGTAGATTCAAGCATCTCCTTTAACTGCTCTCCTGTCAACATTACCTTTCTATCATTAATGGTTACTAATATACTCTGACTACCTCTAATACTAAGATTATCCCCTATAGAAGTAACTCCAGGTGTTTGTTTCAGAATATCCCAAGCATTCGTAGTAGCTAATGATGTATCTTGTACATTAAATACTAGTCGGTCTATCTCTCTCTTTATCGTTGGACGTTTAGCGGTGATAACCACTTCGTCTAATACCGCATTATCTTCTGCCAACACTACTTTAGATGAATCACCACCTATACCTATTACTTTGGATTGAAAACCAACATAACTAAACTCTACTTGGCTAATCAACACATTAGGTTCTATTACATAATTACCTTCTTCATCAGTATAAACAGATTGAATCACTTTGCCATCTGCATCCTTTGCTACCACTGTTACAAAAGCCAATAACTCTTGTTTACTATCCACTACCTTTCCTTTAATTGTAGTATCGATTGTTTGAGCGTTTACGACAACACCCAACAATAATATGCTCCATAAAATAAGTATACGTACCATAATTTGTTTAATTTTAAGCAAAGGTGTAGAATCAGCCTTCTAAATGCGGTTAACAAACGGTTAATGAAGGGTTAACAGTAAATGTAAATATAGAATAAAAGCCATTTAAAAGTATCTTTGTTTATATGAAAAAACTAAAATCTAAATATTACTTTATCATCTTCTGTCTCTTCTATTTACTACTGATAGGAGTAATGGGAGCATACATATACCATGCTTTTCAACTAAAATGCAAAGAGATTGTGTCTGTTGTAAATACCAAAATAGACAATCTAGAAGACTCTGGAATATTAAATAAATACACAATAAAGAAAGAGAATGAGCAATATCGAATGCTATTAGAAATAATACATGGAGAAAAGACATTAGATGAGTTTAAAGAATTTAATCAGAATATACTAAAATCAAGAGAAGAACATTTTAGCCACATCATAGATAGTTTATTTGTTAATGAAAAGTACGAAGTAGCAGTGAGGTATGATATGTCTCAATTAAAGTTACATAACCCAAAAAAAGATTTATTAGATAGGCCAATAACCTTACTTCAAACTTCTCGTAAAGTAGATAAATCATATAAAACCAATACTTCTAATTGGGAAGTACAAGAAAGTAGTGAACGAACTGATGTAAGAGAGGAACAAAAAGAGTATAAACATCACTTCTCTCTCTATCAAAATCAATATATTGATATCAAAAATATCATAAGCATTGCTCTTCTATCACTATTACCTTTACTTGTTTTGACTGCTGTAGTAGCCATATCGCTACTTATAGTGTATTATATCACCTATCGCACGATTAAACAAAAAGAAAATGAAGTCATTAATCTCTACAATATGGTAGACAACGTCTCTCACGAATTTAAACTACCAATAGCAACACTCAAATATGGATGTAAGAATCTATCAAAAGAATATGACTCTCCTACTGTACAGCTATTACTGCGTCAAGTAGATCGATTAGATAGACTACAGAATAGCCTAGCTCCTGTGTTCTCTGAAGGACATGAAACCTATAAAAAAGAAGAAGCTTTAAGAATGATAGAGGATTTACAAAACCTTTATCCTGAAGTATACTTGTCTATAGAATGGAACACTAAAGAAGAAATCACTCTTCCTAAAACTAAAATAGAAACTGTAATTCTTAACCTATTAGAAAACAGTATTAAATATGGAGGTACAGAGATCAAATGTATCATTTCATCAGAAACTCATCATTACATTATGACAGTTATAGACGATGGAATGGGAATAGCTAAAGATAAACAGAAAGACATATTCAAGAAATTCTATAGAATACAAGAAGGGAATATCCATAATACACAAGGGTTAGGAATCGGCTTATACCAAGTACAACAAATAATAAAATCCCTTAACGGAAATATTAATATAAATAGCAAACTACAAGTAGGAACTACTTTTAAAATCACAATACCTTATGTATAAATTGTTATTAGTAGAAGACGATATTGATTATGGTACTGTGATCCAACAGTACTTAGGTATCTGTGGTTTTGACGTGAAGTGGTTCATTACTCCAGAAGAAGTTGTGGAGGCTATAAAACAAGAGCACTTTGACTTAGCAATATTAGATATTATGCTCCCACAGAAAGATGGTTTTACATTATCTAAAGAGATTAATACGGTATTACCTACCTTGCCTTTCTTATTCTTAACAGCAAAGAACCAAAATATAGACCGCCTAATGGGGTTAAAGCTTGGTGCTGATGATTATATATCTAAAACGTGTGATCCTGAAGAACTAAAGCTTCGCATAGAAAATATCTTAAAGCGAACTGCAAGCCCGAAGACAGAGCAATATCTGTTAGGAAGTTATACCTTTAATCCTATACAGCTAAAACTGGTTCATCCTACTGAGATTATTAGATTGACAGAGCGAGAAAGAGATTTGTTATTACTACTAATTGCTTCTAATGGAAAGATTATCTCTCGTGAAGAGATCCTACAGAAGTTATGGCCTTCGGCAGATTACTTTAATGGGCGTAGCTTAGATGTATTCGTTACTCGCCTGAGAAAATACTTCCAACACGATGATACCATTAGTATAGCAAGTCTAAGAGGTATCGGTTTTGAGATTAATCTATCCCTTAAATAAGCTGGGTAGTACACCGTAGTATTTCTTAAACGCTACTGTGAAGTGCTGTGGATTCTTATATCCCAAGTGCTCTGACACTTCCCCTACATACCATTTGTGGTCAAGTAATAACCTCTTTGCCCTTTTACTCTTCATTCTATTTAATCCATAGTAATAACATCGTGCGTCCATAGGGACTCCATTAAAAAGCTTGTTTTAATGGAGTCACTATGGACTCATTATGGACTCACTATGGACTCAGCCGAACCAAGATCGCATAAAAAAGGCAATGTAATTTCTGTTACATTGCCTCTTTTATTTTTAAGTCTTGAAAGCGTTTTAAGAACGCTTCATTTAATTTATTTTTATCTTTGATTCTACTAAGTGCTTCTATTGCTTTTAGTTTATAACTTTCCTCTTTTGCATCTTTAAATAACTCAAAACATGCTAAAGCATAGTTGGCATTATAATCATCTAACTTATGAAAAGTATGGAAACATTTATCTAGATATTCTAAGCCTGCGACATACTGTGTATCTGCGATAAATAGAATTCCTTTCATTAGATATACTTCTTGCTCCCGTTGTGAAGTCCAAGTTTTTTCAGCGATATATAACTCTTCTGCTATACTCAATTTCTGTAAACCATTCACGACATCACCAATAGTCGTAGCTGTCAATCCAATGCCATAGTATCCATCTGGGTCATTTGGAAAGTCTTTGATTAACTCTTCATACTTCTTCCTTGCTAATCCAATATTATTAACTCGTAATGCCGCTTCTGCTAATTCCTCCTTAAATACTGAATTACTCTTACTTGATAAACTATCCGCGTAGTAATAATACGTTACAGCAGCCTCATGTTTATCTTGTTTTGTCAACGCCACTCCTGTGAAAAAATAAGCATCACATAATGTGTTATCTCTTTGGATTATATTAAAAAATACTTTACCAGCTATATTATAATACTTAGGTGAATTAAGAGCTTCTAAGCCTGTTTTAAATAAATCCAACATATCTGTATCATCAATAGGACAACTTAACTCTAATGTCTCAAAAGCATACTCTTTATCTAGATATTGTGCATAAATCTGCTGTGTAAAAAAAAGCAATATTACAAATACTCCTTTAAAGTAATTATCTCTGATATACAATCTCACTTGTAGGCGATGCATTATAATATTGATTATTCTCTTGTTCTAATATACGATCCGTAAACAGTACTCCTTCTAAGTGATCAAACTCATGTTGCATAATCACAGCTGTAAACCCCTCTACTACTTCCTGGAAATGTTCACCACTCAAATCATAATAGGTTATATGTATAGCTAAACTTCTATGTACTTCTCCATACGTTTCAGCAATAGACAGACATCCCTCATCCCCCCTACGTAAGATTTTAGAATACCATATAATCTCAGGATTAATAAAGAACTCAAATGGTTCGTCCTTTTTATCCATACGTTGTACTAAGAAAACTCTTCTATTGATACCTACTTGTGGTGCCGCAATACCAACGCCTGGTTTCTCATCATGCTTTACTGTTTTATACATACGTGCGATTAAATACTTCAGATTCTCATCTGTCGGAAGGACTTCTTCACAACGCTGTTTAAGGACTTGCTTCTCTAAAAGATTATCAACTTGATAAACATGCATAGATATGTCTACATTGCTCTGTTGTATAAATTGGTTTTCAATATCGCTTAACTTACTGTAGGTATTCATGATTATTTATTTTACACTTCAAAAATATAACTAAAAGCTTACATAAATAAAAAAAGCTCAGATAATATCTGAGCTTTTCATTTATACTTTTTTAGGAGCAATTGAATCTTGCTTTACAACTTCTGGTAATACTGGTGCTGGAGGTATGGAATCATTTATAGATTTAACATCTGATCCTTCTTCCTCATCATCATCGTCATCTCCACCTTGACCAAAAACTTCACTTGCTTTATACCTACCTAATTTAATATTAAAATCTTCTGCATTACCTGTAATTCTCATCGGTATACCAATAATTCCCATAGGAGGTAATCCTAGTCTAAACCCTATGTTTAAATCACCATCTAAACTCACCTGTCCTTCAAAACGAGGGCGGAACCCTGCCATCTTCATTTTAGTACGTTCGATGGTCATTACATTGTCTTTTATACTAGACTTAATATTTACATCTGATAGTGTACCTTTCTCTAAAGACTTAGCATCTGTTTTATCTGCAATAGCACCTAAAAGTTTGAATCCTTTAAAGCTAATATTTGCTAGAGACAATGTACCTTGTCCTTCTAAACTTCTCATAACAGGAAACATACTACTGTTTAACTTTCCTTTTAAACTATAATCTAATGCCACTGTACCGTAGGCATCCTTAGCCATAGAAACCATTTCTCTAAATAGAGTAATCTCTTTATATGCCCTTTGAATATCAAACTCTGATGCTTTTAGATTATAACTAAACTCTGCACTTCTGTAACCCGTTGGTTTATATGTTCCATTCATAACCACATTAGTTCCTATCAGATTAAACTTAGTGTCTTTTAGATCTATTCCTCCCTTATCTACAACTAGATTACCAGTGAAGTTTTCTAAATTATACTCAGTATATTTAATCTTATCTGCTAATGCATTGAACGTAATATTTACATCTTTAGGTAATTGAATTACACCAGCATTTGCTGTATTAGCTGTGGTAGTTTTACTCGTCTTGTTATTGGCAAACATCATAAATTCATCTACATTCATATAAGGAGATTGCAAATCAAAACTTCCCTTTAATGTATCACCTTTCAGCATATAACCAATCACATTAGTCAAATAACCATTCATTGAAAATTTAGAGCTACCATAGGTCGCTTCAAACTTCTCGAACTTCATCTTCTCCTTGTAAAAAGAAAACACTCCCTTCTTAATGTGTAAAGGTTTAGGAAACATTTCCATAGTTACCGTAATATTATCTACCTCAAAACGTCCACCATTCTTCAACTTATCAAAATTACCAGTCACAGCATCACTTTGCAGTCCACTTAAGAATAAGCTCGTAAGTAATCTACCTTTTACGTCTATACCATCAACTTTAAATAGCTTATAAAGATTTCCAATATTTAATGTCCCTTTTGATTTGACGTTATAATTTAAGTTGTTCAAATTATACAAACTTGCTGCTAACTGAAACGGTTCACCTGCAATTTTAAAATCAATGGGAAGTACTTTAATTGTTAGATCATTTAACGAACCTCTCTTACTATTGATAATTGTATGTATTTGAATATTCTCGATTGGTAGATCAGGTATACGTTTGAATTGGATATATCCGTTGACAAACTTAATCTCTGAGTCTATGATAGGAAACAGTTTTCGTTTAGGTTCATATGTCCCTTTTATACTACCTTTAGCATCTATAAGACCTCTTAAAACAATATCTTCAACCGGAATGAATTCTTTAATATTCTCCAGGTCTACTTTAGCATCTATATCCCCTTCAATATAATAATCGTGAAGATTTTTTAAATATAGATTACCTTTAATATGATTATCCATTGCAACAAGAGACACATCTGATATACGCACTGATGTATTCTTATAATTAGAATCCTTAGCTACTAAATCGAAATTGAAGTTAATGTCTTCTAGAGCTTTTGGCAACTGAGCAAGTTTAAAATACCCATTCTTAAGAGAACCCTTCAAATCAAAGGTAGGAATACTAGTAATAGTACTATCACGATATACTTTGCGCAATGTTCTACGTTCCACTACCCCCTTAGAATACATTCCATTAAAAGTACCATTTAATGCTAATTCACCTTTCATAGCGAATCCATCAATACCTATAGCTTTTTGAAATAAATCAAGATTCAAGTTAGCGTTAATTATTCCCTTCGCCTTAATTGCTTCTAAACCTTCTACATTAAAATTCAAATCACTATGCTTTCCATCTAAATCAAATGATAATTGTTTTACATCAACAATACCCTTGTAAATATCTAAACGAGGTAAAGTATATGAGAAGTCTAAATTCAAATTTTCAAGGGGCTTAGCAACTTGTTTATTCTGTATAAAACCATTCTTAACTTTTAACGATAAACTCACACTCGGAGCTAAATTCTCCACAATGACATACTTCCCCTCTAAATGAAACATACCATCTACGTCACCAGCCAACCTAGTATCATCTAACCAATATTGATATTCAGGAGGTATTATAGAAAGCAATTGCTCTAGAGTTGCATTTTCAGTCTTTACATCAAATAACATATCATAGCCGTTCTCGACAAAACCAAAATGTCCCTTAAAATCAACAGGTAATCCTTTAATACGAACATCATTCTTAGCAAACACAAATGTCAAGGATTTTGTATCCACTTTAGTCTCTAATTTAGCTAATATAGGTTTCTCTTTTACATAATGAACTCCATCAAAATTAAAGTCAAAAGAAGAGATACTAGCCTTACTAATTAAATCAAATACGTCATCACTCATCTTACCTTGTCCAAGGTAATCAAAACCAGAAGCCACAAAACTTAATTTACTAGCTAAATCATTATAAATAATCTCAGCTTTCTCAATATGAAGTTCTTCTATCTTCAATTCAAGACTTTCATCAGTCTCTTCTTTTTCATTAGAGGGTACAAAAATATCATAGTTAGCACTACCTCCCTCATTTACATTCACATAAACTAAGGGATTATTTATATATATTTTATTAAAAGAAAGCTTGCCATCCATTAAAGCCATAATATCAACTCCCAAATTAATAGACTCTGCTTCAAAAAGTTTATTTACAAGTAATGAATCTACTTGAACGCCTTCTACACTCGGCTTATATATAGTTGCGGTCAATAAAGGGAATTTTTTGTAAAAAGACAAATTAATGTCATCAAAGTCAACTTCACCTTTAATTGACTCCTTCATTAACTCCTTAACTTTAATATTAATTTGATCAGCATAAAATATAGGTACAATATACATTAGTCCAAAAACTAATACTATTAAACTACAAAGGCCAATAACTAACCTTATCAAAATTCGTTTCATCTTTTTTAACATAGCTTATTCATCAATTTGCGTACAATCAAATATATTATTCTCTCATATTTTAGATTTTAAAGATACAAATATCAAAATGAAAAGAATAAAAAAAGTGTTTTATAAAACAAAAAATCCCCAACCTCATACGAGATTGGGGATTCTAAAGAAAGGCGGCGACATACTCTCCCACTGGTTAGCAGTACCATCTGCGCTAGCGGGCTTAACTTCTCTGTTCGAAATGGATAGAGGTGAGCCCCGCTGCAATAACCACCTTAAATCGGTTGTTACATTGACGTAACTAATATTTTTGAACTATATTGATATGCCTTAACTACTTTGTTAGACTTTTTTTGAATACAAGCGTTTGTGTTTTAGAAAGTTGCCCTCCCCTTGTATTAAACAAGGGGAGTACACATAAGCTTACGGGTTATTAGTACTACTCGACTCTGACATTACTGCCTTTACATCTATAGCCTATCAACGTTGTAATCTCCAACGACCCTTTAAAGAAATCTCATCTTGTGGTGGGTTTCGCACTTATATGCTTTCAGCGCTTATCCCTTCCCAACGTAGCTACTCTGCGATGCCCCTGGCGAGACAACAGATGCACTAGAGGTTGGTCCAAATCGGTCCTCTCGTACTAGATTCAGATCCACTCAAATTTCTAACGCCCACAGTAGATAGAGACCGAACTGTCTCACGACGTTCTGAACCCAGCTCGCGTGCCACTTTAATGGGCGAACAGCCCAACCCTTGGGACCTTCTCCAGCCCCAGGATGTGACGAGCCGACATCGAGGTGCCAAACCCCCCCGTCGATATGAGCTCTTGGGGGAGATCAGCCTGTTATCCCCGGCGTACCTTTTATCCTTTGAGCGATGGCCCTTCCATGCGGAACCACCGGATCACTATGCTCTACTTTCGTACCTGATCGACCTGTATGTCTCTCAGTCAAGCTCCCTTATACCATTGCACTCTACGCACGGTTACCAAGCGTGCTGAGGGAACCTTTAGAAGCCTCCGTTACTCTTTTGGAGGCGACCACCCCAGTCAAACTACCCACCAAGCAATGTCCTCCACAATCGCGGAGTTAGATCTCAAATAAGCAAAGGGTGGTATTTCAACAATGACTCCACAACGCCTAGCGACGCCATTTCACAGTCTCCCACCTATCCTACACATCACTTATCCAAGAACAATACTAAGCTATAGTAAAGGTGCACAGGGTCTTTTCGTCCCACTGCGGGTAATCGGCATCTTCACCGATACTACAATTTCACCGAGCTCATGGCTGAGACAGTGTCCAGATCGTTACACCATTCGTGCAGGTCGGAACTTACCCGACAAGGAATTTCGCTACCTTAGGACCGTTATAGTTACGGCCGCCGTTTACTGGGGCTTCAATTCAATGCTTCTAAACAATTGCTCATCTATAACATCTCCTCTTAACCTTCCAGCACCGGGCAGGTGTCAGGCCCTATACTTCATCTTACGATTTTGCAGAGCCCTGTGTTTTTGATAAACAGTCGCCTGGACCTTTTCACTGCGGCCAGCATTGCTGCTGGCGACCTTTCTCCCGAAGTTACAGGTCTATTTTGCCTAGTTCCTTAGCCATGAATCTCTCGAGCGCCTTAGGATACTCTCCTCGACTACCTGTGTCGGTTTACGGTACGGGTACTTATAATCTAAGTTTAGAAGCTTTTCTTGACAGCCCTTAGGCACACTATCTCGTTGTCCGAAGACGCAAAGTACTATCGCATTTCTCCTAGTCTGACGCATTTTACTATCAAACCAATAGGTACGTGCTTCAACGAACTATTCCGTCAGTTCGCGGTGCTTTCATCACTGTGTCACTCCATCACAATTATAAGTAGTACGGGAATATTAACCCGTTGGCCATCGACGTCCCCCTTCGGGTGTGCCTTAGGTCCCGACTAACCCTAAGCTGATTAGCATAGCTCAGGAATCCTTAGTCTTACGGCGGGGGTGTTTCTCGCACCCCTTATCGTTACTTATGCCTACATTTTCTTTTCTAAAAGGTCCAGCAATTCTCACAAATCACCTTCTACCCCGTTAGAATGCTCCCCTACCACTCTCGCATATGATGCGAAAATCCATAGCTTCGGTAGTATACTTATGCCCGATTATTATCCATGCTCGATCGCTCGACTAGTGAGCTGTTACGCACTCTTTAAATGAATGGCTGCTTCCAAGCCAACATCCTAGCTGTCTGGGCAATCAAACCGCGTTATTTCAACTTAGTATACATTTGGGGACCTTAGCTGATGGTCTGGGTTCTTTCCCTCTCGGACATGGACCTTAGCACCCATGCCCTCACTGATAGGTATCATTACTTAGCATTCGGAGTTTGTCAGGAATTGGTAGGCGGTGAAGCCCCCGCATCCAATCAGTAGCTCTACCTCTAAGTAACTATCGACTATCGCTGCACCTAAATGCATTTCGGGGAGTACGAGCTATTTCCGAGTTTGATTGGCCTTTCACCCCTACCCACAGGTCATCCGAAAACTTTTCAGCGTTAAACGGTTCGGTCCTCCATTTAGTGTTACCTAAACTTCAACCTGCCCATGGGTAGATCACACGGTTTCGCGTCTACCACTACTGACTAAAGCGCCCTATTAAGACTCGCTTTCGCTACGGATCCATGACTTAATCACTTATCCTTGCCAGCAACGGTAACTCGTAGGCTCATTATGCAAAAGGCACGCCGTCACTTCACGTAGAAGCTCCGACCGCTTGTAGGCGTATGGTTTCAGGATCTATTTCACTCCGTTATTCACGGTTCTTTTCACCTTTCCCTCACGGTACTGGTTCACTATCGGTCTCTCAGGAGTATTTAGCCTTGGCGGATGGTCCCGCCGGATTCAATCAAGGTTTCACGTGCCCCGACCTACTCAGGATACCACTATTCTTATCTTCTCTTACTTATACGGGACTATCACCCTCTATGGTCTACCTTTCCAAGTAGTTCTAATTCAATCCGCAAGAAATATCGTGGTCCTACAACCCCAAAATTGCCGTAACAACTTTGGTTTGGGCTATTCCGCGTTCGCTCGCCACTACTTGCGGAATCACTTTTGTTTTCTTCTCCTCCGCCTACTTAGATGTTTCAGTTCAGCGGGTTCGCCTCCTTATTGGATACTATGT